>JAFGFR010000072.1 GCA_016930955.1 Victivallales bacterium
CAGGAATCAAAGAAATGCAAGGTCTGTCACGGACGCGGATTCAAGGGGCGGACAGGCATCTTCGAGCTGATGACAGTGGACGACAGCATTCGCGACTGCATCAATACCGGCGCGGATGCCTCGACAATAGCCGCGACTGCCGTCAAGGCAGGCATGAGGCCGCTCACCGAGGACGGCATGAGGAAGGTCAAGCAAGGAATCACGACCGAGGCGGAGGTCGCGGGGATATCAGTGCATGCCGCTCTATAAATACAAAGCCATAGACTCGAGGGGGGGGAAGACTCTCGATATACTGATCGAGGGTGACAGCCAGGACGACTCGCTGTCCAGGCTACGCGGGCGAGGGTTCACACCGATAAGCTTCATTGGCAGGGTGGACAACCGCGAAGGCGGTTTGATGTCCTTTGTCCGGGGAGGCAGATCCTTCGACACCGCGGAGTTCACCAACCGCCTTATCCCATTGCTGAAGGCGCAGATACAGCTCGAGAAGGCCCTTCTTATATTGTCCGAGACAAGCGAGGACGACGTGACACGGGATATCGTGGTGAATCTTCGAAGGGGCCTGCATGAGGGCAAGAAGTTCTCTGCGATGATCCGCGACCGTGGAGATCTTTTCCCTCCGGTATATGCGAACATGGTCGAGGCCGGCGAGGAGTCCGGCGCACTGACCAAGGTCATGGTCGAGCTTCAGACATTCCTGAACGAAAGAAAAGAGATGAGGAACTTCCTCATAACCAGCATGATCTATCCCGTGGTGATCCTGGCCGTCACCACAGGCGTGATCATTCTCCTGTTCACATTCTTCATACCAAAGTTCACCAAGATATTCCTCGACATGGGCAAGGAGCTTCCCGTGCCGACCAGGATCATGCTCGGCATGAGCAACATAGCAACACATCCGGTATCGATCGCACTGGCAGTGCTCTCACTCGCGGGAATCATATACCTGGTCACACGCATAAGAAAGGGAGGGCCAGCCAAGGAATGGTGGGACAAAACAGTGCTGGACATCCCGCTCTTGGGTTCGATCATAAAAACTGCAGAAATCACCAGATTCATCAGGACAATGGCCGTGCTGCTGCAAAGCTACGTGCCTATACTGAGCTCGGTAATGATATCGGAAAAGGTGATCCAAAACCGACGCATAAGGGACTCCTTGGCGGGAGTCAACACCGAGCTGCGTGGCGGGTCAAGGCTCTCCGCAGCCCTCGCAAAAAGCCCCTTCATATCTAAAACCGTGGTGCAGATGCTCAGCATCGGCGAGGAGACGGGGAACATTGGGGAGATGCTGGACGAGACAGCGGCATACTACGAGAACGAGCTGAAATACCGTATAAAAAGGCTGCTTGCTCTTTTCGAGCCGGCGGTAATATTAATACTCTCTGTTGTCGTCTTCGGTGTGGTGGCGTCAATTTTCCTCGCACTGCTGGAGCTCAACGAGTTATGACGGGAATGCGATCCGAGGAACAGGTTCGGTGTTTGCGGAATCCGCAAATTTGCAAAATATATTATGAATGGAGGAGGAATGAGATTTTCAGGGACTGGATATAGGATCGTCGGCCGCTTCACCCTCATGGAAATCATGATTGTCGTCGGGATAATACTGCTTTTGGCCGGTATCGCCATCCCTTTTGCGGCGAAATCCCTCGGAAGGGGTCAGCAAGCGGCGGTAAAACTTCAGATACAGAGCTTCGACACGGCAATAACAAATTTCCGGATCGACACAGGCAGGGTTCCAAGGGATCTTGAGGAACTTATCCGCAATCCTGGCGACAAGAACTGGGACGGGCCGTATCTGAACAAAAGCGAAATACCGAAAGACCCCTGGGGCAACGAATACATCTATCAGGTCTCGGGAGATCATGTCAGCGGATACAAGATCACATCCTACGGCAGCGACGGTGCTCCAGGAGGAGAAAAGCAGGCTGAGGACATCACAAACTAACCTCGCTATAAAGCAGTATGCCGAAGGGAACTATGCGACGGAACCAATTTCAAAGCGACCCGTGGCCGTGCAGCATGCATTCGGGGATGAAAAACCACGCCGATGCAATATGCAGACGCTTCACACTCATCGAGACGCTGGTGGTGCTTGCCATCGCCACGATCATTACTGGAGGGGCGCTCGCATATATGCTCAGATCCCCGTCATCCCTGGTGCTGTCAAATGCCGCCGCCGCTCTCGAGCAACTGATGCTGACTGCGCAGTCACAGGCTTCTTTGAGGGGAGTGGCAAGGTCGTTGAAGTTGGATGCCGAACAAAATATTTTTTCCATCGACGACCTGAACGATGAAGGAATGCCGAAAGAACACACAGAGCTTGACCACACCGCCGACGACATGCCTCCCACGCAAATCGACATGCTGAGGCTTGATAGCGATATCGTGCTCGAGTTCCCCGACTTGCAGGAAAGGAGCATGCAATATATTTTTTTCCCCGACGGGTCTGCCTCGGGGCCGGAATTAACCCTGTCACTGAAAAATCATAGACGCAGAATACGGGTCTCACGGCTCACCGGGACAATCCACAACGAGAACATCACAGATGAAGACTAGAGAGCCAATCCCCGAACCCCGCGTGGACCGCGTCGGGGGCGCAGGCACGGCAGAGGGTGCAGCGAAATGGCCGGTGCAGATCTTCACACTCATCGAGGTGCTGGTCGCCGTGGCGATCCTCTCAATTAGCCTCGTGGGCATGCTTGGCATCTGTTCCAGCGCCGCCGACAGGTTGAGGAAGGCGGCGGAGAAACGCGAGCACCAGCATATGCTCTCACAGGCATCGGAGTACTATCTTCTTGCCGGCCAGCGCGAAACCATACCGCAGGAGTTCTTCCCATTCCCCGGGTATCACTCGAAATGCCTTGTCATGCAACCCGAGCTGCCTCCGGAAGTCGAGGACCAGTCCGGGCAATGGCGCTTCGTCAAACTAAAAATATCAATCCACAGCGACGAAGACCCCGGGACAGAGATCATGGCCATCGAGATCGAGAAGATACTCCGCGCCGAAGATGTGGATTAGCACAAAAATACCCACAAGATTGTAAGGGGAAACACAGATGGAGCAGTGGATGACATCCCTGGGCAGCGCCTGGAAAGCCTGCTGGATAAATCTTTTGTTCATGATATCCGCGTACTCGCTGGGACGTGTGTGCCTCGAACATTTGTGTGGTCGGCGGCGCGGCGATGTGCTCCTGTCCATGATAACCGGAATCAACATCGCGGCATTGCTTTCCCTATCCTTTGCTGTAACAGGGGTATTCCGAACCATGAAACCGGCATATATAATTTATCTTTCCCTTTTCCCTTCAGCCCTCTATATCTTCAGACTCGTGAAGAACTCCTCAAAAAACAGCCTGCCTAAATTCAGAGGCGAAATCATCGCGCTTCTCTTGCTGACTCTGTTCTTTGCCGGAGCCTCGCTCTCAATGCCGATCGGCTGGGACGAGATGGTCTACCATCATTCAGTGGTCCAAAGATGGATCACCGACGGCTCTCCCCTTTTCTACCCCGACATCCCCTACTCCGCCTTCCCCTCCGCAAATTCTTTCATATACTGGATGCTGACCGACAGCGGGACAGTAATCGCTCCAAGGCTCTTCTTATGGGTATGCTGGGTCATCTCGTTGCTGGCTTTAATGAAGATATCTAATATCTACGGGCTTTCAAGAGGCAAGTCCCTCTTGTTGGCAATGGCGTTTGCAACTTCACAAATAATGCTGCTCGTCGTCTCCGACGCCTATGTCGAAGTGATTTTGCTTATGAACACCGCTGGAATGCTGCTGTCCATGGCCGGTGCGTCATGCGCAAGGACATCAACAGAGGATGATCCCATCGGAACATCGGTGCTATTCGGGATAATGGCCGGGGGGGCAGGAGCCATCAAGCTTACCGGACTGATACTATTCGCAATCCCAGCCGCATGGTTCGTCAACCTGCTTCACCTAAAGAAACATGATCGAGCCGGATTGCTACGATCGGCAGCAATCTTCACAACAGTGGGCATGCTGGTCGCCGCACCCTTCTACATACGACCCTTGACATATACAGGCAATCCCTTATATCCATATTTCTGTGAATGGTTTACAGATTCACCTCCGCGCATCGCGATGAGCGAATTCCACCATAAGATTGGTTCAGAAAAATTCGGGTCCAGAAGTCTCGCAATATTTTTTGCCGCCCCACTGGCATTGTCTTCCAATGATAACTCATTCGACGGAAATTTCGGATGGCAGTTTTTTCTGGTTCTGGCAATAGCGAC
Organism: Victivallales bacterium; assembly: GCA_016930955.1. Taxonomy (GTDB): domain Bacteria; phylum Verrucomicrobiota; class Lentisphaeria; order Victivallales; family JAADHT01; genus JAFGFR01. Next base: position 4,259 of record JAFGFR010000072.1, read on the forward strand.
GGCAGGGATTGTATTCGCCAAGGCGTCAGCTTCGAAACTCCGCGTTAACCGCGTAGGGAGCGCAGGCAAAGCAGACGATGCGGACATGGCTGGTTCTGAAACTGGCCCTAAAGAACGTATGATGTATATGACGGCAGCATTGGCTCTGCTATTCTATATCTTCTGGTTCTTCAGCGCTCAGCAGGCAAGGTTCTTGATCCCGGCAGCCCTCACGATCTACACCGGCGCAGGAATCTGCATTACTAAAATGCGCAAGTCATTACAGACATGCATGATAGGGTTATTGCTCATGCTTACGATACTTTCTCTGCCATGGAAGGCCTCAGGATACTATTACTATTCATGGTCGCAGCTTCTCGGAATGACTCGCAGGATTGATTTCGTGAACACCGGAACAGGTGGGGATTTTCTCAGTTCAGTTGATGCCGTGATGCACCTGACACCTGAAAACTCGAAACTTATGCTGATTTTTGAGCACAGGATACTGTACTATCCGAGAAGAACAGTAATAGGAACGCCGTACTTCCAGGAGCAGTTTTTCACCCCATCGGAGCGTTTCACGAAAATCGACGATATTTACGCCGAGCTCGAAAAGAGCGGCGCGGACTATCTGATGGTCGCAATGCGTCCGGAAGGACCCGACGAATTGCCCGAATATATCGAGAAACATGCCGAGTTCGCCGAAAACCTGAGCCAACTGATCCCCACAGGTCAACTTGTGGAGATATGGAGATCAAAAAACCACTCCCTTTTCAAAATAAGACAGTCGAGCCAAATTAAACCAAAATAACTATCAGTCGCTGCGGCAACTGATTTATTTAGGGAGCCAATTTCAAAACTACCCGTGGCCGCGCGGCAGGCAGGTTTCAGGTTTCAGGTTTCAGGTTTCAGGAAAACCGTGAACCGTGAACCGTGAACCGTGAACCGTGAACCGTGAACCGTGAACCGTGAACCGGCAGGCAGGTTTCAGGCGGTTTTCGACACTATCGATACTATCGATATTTTCGACACTATCGAATCTGGGATTATTTTGACTCCGTGTGACCTCATGACTTCGTGACTTGGTGTCAATCCGGCTGTCCTGAGGCGGTTTGTCTTGCGGGTTTTAAAGTGGCGGGAGCATCCTGCTCGCGTGTTTGTATTGGCCTCGTCATCCGTTCTCGTCATCCGAAACAGACAGATTGAAATCCCTTCATCCTTCTAAATATGGTGCCACTTCAACTTCCTCGATGCAAGAATATCTGACCCAGGATAAACTGTTTCAAACAGCGATCAATGCCGCGATGATCTTTTGAAGTGATTCTTCAGTGGCATCACTCCAAAGTTTGGAAAGCAAGTCGGGATTGTCTCTCCAGCCGGCGCAAGTCCTGTCAAGTGCAATCCTGAGGCCTTCCAGAAGCTGTTTTGGGAACACATCCTGCTCGATGCACAAATTTACGGCGCCTGTGATTCTGTCGTTCCATCCGAGTTTGCGCCGGATGTCCCTGAGCACGCGCTCGACGGAGTCGTCGAGTGTCGGGCTGGTCATTCTCTCGATAAGGTCGTCGGCATATCTCGCGAAGCATTTTTCCGTGAAAAGCTCGTCGGCACCGCGGAATTTCCTGCACAAGGCCCTGCCGCACTCCTGCTTCAGGGCCGTGCCGACGGAATCAATCACTTTTTTGTGGGCGCGGGCCTGAGGCATGAACAAGCAAGCGTTCTCGAGAGCCAGGAGAGCAAGCAGGAAATGGCATGCGTTGTGCCCGTAGAGCTTGGCGCACTCGAATGGCTCGAGGCTCTCCTTGCTGTGCAGACCCACGATTCCCAAATCATCAAAACCAGGGGCATTGTCGGTGTAGATCGTGTCGAATGACTCGACAAGGTGCCCTTTGCCGCACCCGGGCGCCAGAGGCGGCATATCCGTCCCGGCGGCATCAAACACCTTGCTCATCTTGCCTATGACGGTATTAAGGTAAAATGTCGAGGGGAATTCCCCTATGCTTTCCTTAAGTTCCTCGGCGGCCGTATTGCTGTTCTCCGCAGCGAATACAAACCTCCTTTTGTCGGGTCGCATTCTGAAACCCTCCCTGAGCCATCCGGCGATCTCGGCGTAAAACCGTGTCGAAGGCAAGGCAGTTGCTACGGCCGATGCCTCCGAGGCCGCCTGGATCAGCGAAGCCATGTCCTTGGGTTTTGACGGATCGTATATCTCTATCCCGGTGTATGTCTTGCCACGGATGCAGTCGGGGAAAGCAGTGTTGACGGTGAGAGAGCCGGATCGGCATACAGACTCCACGATATCCTTGTCCACATCGGCCAGCACCAGTCTGCCGAATCCTCCATCGCATGCGCCTTTGACAAAAATCCCGGTCTGTATAGGTCCTGCGCCAATGCCAAGAAACATCCTGCAACCACTGTCTTTAGCCAATATGCTCAAGAATCTTCTCCAAACTTGGCGCCCCGCCCGTGGCCGTGGGCGATTGCAGGTTGAACCATGCGCTGACACCTGCAATTTCCATGCACATCTCGGTGTCGAGATTCTCGTGCAACCCGTATATGAATCCCGCGCAAAACGCGTCGCCGGCACCCACGCTGCCAAGAATCTCGGATGGCCTGATCGGCAGGGACTCCGTAAGGACGACATTCCCGTCGCTCCCGACGGCCACAGCACCCTCAGGATAATGTATCACCACAGTCTTTCTGACACCAAGCCCGAGCAAGTGTCGCGCGGAGGCCTCGACAGCCGGCAAATCCACCTTCCCGTCAGCATTCCGTGTACGCAACCCGCTACAGTTCCCCGCCTCAACCTCGTTGAGCACCAGATAGTCGGTATATCTCAGTGACGGCGGCACTGTATCCCTGAATTTCACCGCATCCTCGGTAACCACGTCAACCACGGTGATGCAGCCGGCATCCACCACCGCCTTCAGCGCCCTTGCCGCACCGGTGCCGTACTCGGGATCATGGGCATCAAGCGAATCGAGCAGCAGGAGATAGCCCAGATAGAATATCCTCACATCTTTGCGGATTTCGCAAAAATGTCCCGGCGACAACTCGGCGTTGGCACCGCGGTCATGGAAAAATGTACGCCTGCCAGTGCCCTTCACTGTCATCACATCGGTGCTGGAAGTCGGAAAACGCTCGCTCCTGACCAGCCCGCCGACATCAATTCCCCTCTCCTGCACAAGTCTCATAAGATAGTCGCCGTCAGAATCCTCCCCAAGCACGCCACAAGCAAAAAGCGGTATGCCGCAAGCCATTGCAGCTATATCCATGAGCACATTGAACGCGCCGCCGCCGCCAGACTTCTCCTGTGAAAGCACATTGCAAAGCTCTCCCTCTCCGGGCCAACGGTCAATGAGCTTAACCTTGTCGAGCACCCAGTTGCCCGCACAGAGCAAACCGCGCCTCATATCGAACCTCCTAAAAACTTCTCGTAGTCGTTGCCCAGCAAAAACCTCGGGGCCTCGTCCTCCTCGACCGTGTCGAACCGCTCGCACTCCTGTATAAAACAATTGTCGCTGGCATCGTCGTTGACCGACGACACTTCGCCGACCATTACAGGCCCAAAACCCGGCTCACCATAGAACCTGTGCGCCGAATAGGGCTCAAAACACACGCTCTCCCCCGGGCTGAGCACAAGCCTCTCTCCCGGCGAAAAGCTGCGGCGCACTCCGTCAACCACTAGACTGAAAGGCTCGTCTGACAAATTGTCGTCACCACCCGCCCGCCAGACTTCCATCACAAGATTCCCCCCTCCCCTGTTGATGATGTCCTCGCGCTTCCTCCAATGGAAATGACACGGAGTCACCTGCCTCTCCAAAACCATCATGATCTTCTCCGCATAGGGTTTCGGATACTCCGCCGAACCAGATATCCCGTTGCGCAAGGTGAAGAGCAAAAGCCCCTCACGCTCGAACTCGCCAGTGCCGAAAGTCGTTATGTCCCAACCAAGCTTAAGGTCATATATCTCCTCCATGCCCCCCTCCCCGCGCATCCCGGACCAGTCATCAAGCGTGTAGTACGCAAACGGCGGAAGCTTAAAACTCAAAGCCTCAAAAAAATCAATACCCCTCTCAATGCAAATGTTTATCTCAGAACGCCTCATAACTTCACCTCCAAAGATCAAACCATACCTTAGAGCCAATTTCAAAACTACCCGTGGCCGCGCGGCCTGCAATTTTGGATGCGAGGCCACGCCGATGCGGAAGTGACCCCTTAAATTCATATTAAAATACACTCCAACAACAGATCATTCTCTTGCTTTTTTCGCGATTTACGATACTTTTTTAAGATGAAGTATCATTTCGAGAAGGTTGTGTCGCCCGATGGCTGCTCCTTTAGGACCGAGGATGTCAGAGGCCCGGTGGTCGACTGCGTCTTCCATGTGCATCCAGAGCTCGAGATCACCTACGTCGAGTCGAGTTTCGGCGTGAGATTCATAGGCGACAACATATCGCAGTTTTCAGAGGATGACCTCGTCATGACCGGCGAGATGCTCCCGCACCACTACTACAACTCCCCAGAGGACAGCCTCGGCCCAGCATGGAGCTGCCTAAAGGTGATAAAATTCAGAAGGGACTTCGCCGGCGACAGACTTTTCAACATACCCGAGTTCGCCACCATTGGAAGAATGCTCAACGACTCCATTCGCGGGCTGGCATTCGGCAGGGAAGTGGCCAGGCATGTCAAGCCCTTGATAGACAAAATTTTCGTGAACCGCGACTCGTCACGTGTCATACTGTTCCTCGAGTTGCTGTCCACGCTCGCACAATCAAGCTACGCCACACTCTCCGCAACATCCCCGAAACCTACCGACACAACCACCGAGCATAGAATTGCAAAAGTCCTCGACTTCATCCACAGCAGAATTGAAAAGAACCTGGACATATCCCTCGGCGAGGCCGCAAAGGTGGCATGCATGACCCCTCAGGCATTCAGCTCGTACTTCCGGCATACGACAAGAAAAAGGTTCATCGAGTACGTCGTCGAGCTGAAGATTGGCAGGGCGTGCGGCATGCTGTCTTCCACCAGCCTGACAATACTTGACATATCGGCAAGGGCGGGATTCAAAAACCTCTCCAACTTCAACCGACACTTCCTGAAAACCATGCACTCCACGCCAAGCGAATTTCGCAAAAAAAACACGTGCCTGGTCAAAGCAGTCTTGCCTTATCGGTGCGCAACAGTATATTGAGTGGGTTTTGAGATCGGCTATATCGGCAGGTTATTTATTGAATTCAAGGAGGATATGATGATGAAAAGCATTGTTTTTTTGACGGTCAGCCTGAGTCTTTTTATGGCATCTTGCCGCTCGACCTTCACACCGGAAGTCGAGAGCCTGCTGTCGGAAATGCACCAGAAGGTGGATCCCGGAAAGAAACTAAAGACGCTGATGTCCCAGGAGGTCAGAGGCAATTTCCGCCGGTCATCCGCCGACCGGGGGGCGACAATGACCATCAGGGCAGCCAGACCGGACAAAATCCGCACAGACATCGTCATCCCAGGGGATGTCTCCATCGTCAGGGCCTTCGACGGCGAGAAGGCATGGGAGTACACCACAAAAAGCGGCTACCGCGCACTTGAGGGACATGAGCTCTCGAAGTTGAGGTTTCATGCCATGACGATGCTCGACCTCAGACTTCCCGACAAGCTCTCGTCAAGCATAAAGATCGACGGGGAGGGCGTGGTCATGGGGGTGAATTGCATCCGTCTGGTCTGCACCCCGCCAAGAGATATGGGGGATCGCCCATTCACCCTTTTCATCGACAAGGACACCCTTCTCCTGAAGAAGCGAGTCGAGGATCACGGCAGCCCCGAGTCCGGATTCTTCACGATGAGCACGGTTTTCGACGACTATCGGGATTTCGACGGGATACTCATGCCATGCACCATGATCTCGCAGGTGCATGACCAGATGATGGAGTTCGATGTCACCTCGGTGAGTTGGAATGAAAATTTCCATCATTCAACCTTCGCGCCCCCTGAAAAACTTAAATAAAAACTGAAAGGCATTTGATGACAACCCCACGTTACAACAAGATTCTTTGCGTGACGGCAGTACTCACGTTCGTGCTGACAGCTGGCACATTTATCCACGCGGACCAGAAGGGGAAGACCTTGACGCTTGCCGACGGAACGGTGTTCAAAAACCCTTATGTGATATCCCACGACCCTGCCGCTCTGGAGATAGGCCACGACAACGGGATACAGAGAGTCCCCTTCACCGAGCTGCCTTTGGAGTTGCAGCAGAAGTATGGCTACTCCCCCGAGAAGGCCCAGAAGTTCGAGGAGGAGCAGGCCGTCAGAAGAGAGGAGCTGAAGAAGAAGCAGGCCGTGGAAGCCCAGGAAAAGCAGAAGCAGGATGAGCAGTTCCAGGCCCAAAGGCTCTCCGCCGACATCGTCCACATCGAGGATGAGATAAAAAAGACACAGCTCGGCATAGATGATCTGAAGAACGAGATACCTTCGCTCGAGCAGCAGCAGAAGACGCTTCTCGACTTGTCCGTCGAGCTTGCCGGGAAGTCGGTCTCGGGCGATTCCAACAGACGCGGAGTCTATACATGGGACGGTGGGTATATATCCAGTGGCTCCAGCAGCGCCGGATTGAGGGCCGAAAGGACCAAAAGCCGCAAGATCAAGGATCTCGACGAGCAGTATGCCAGCGCCACCAAGGATTTGAAAAAGGCCCAGCGCGACCTCGATGCCAAGCAGGCATTGCTCCTCCGGCTGAACGAACAGCTCGAAAGATTGAAGAAGGCCGAGAAACCCGCCGAGAAGCCTTAGCCAGACCACAAGACCTGCTTGAACAATTTGAATTTGCAGACACCGAAGTAAGACATATGAGCAGGAATAGGATCAGTGTATTGATAGTCGAGGACGAACGCAACACGCGGGAAGGGCTTGCAAAGCTTTTGTCGCCTGAATATGAGGTCGTCATGGCGGAGGGCGGCTTCCGGGCGATCAACCTTTTGAAAAAGCACAACTACGACGTCGTCCTGACGGACCTGAAGATGCCCGGCAACGACGGCATGGAGGTGCTTTCCGAGGCCCTGAAGAAGAACCCCGCGCCAAGCTGCATCATACTGACGGCCTACGGCTCGATAGAGTCTGCGGTCGGGGCGATGCGTGCCGGGGCATTC
>JAFGFR010000073.1 GCA_016930955.1 Victivallales bacterium
ACTTCGGCAAAAAGCTCGCCAGTCTCCCCCTGCAGTTTCTCAAATCCCCCTTCGGCAAGGGCATCATAAACCCGCACAGGATCACATTTCCGGTAATGCACACCGTCCTTCGCATGCGTATGGACAATATGCCCACTTAAAATTTCTACCGCCTCGACCGGGCACTCACCCAGCACCATCACGATATTTGCCGGATCCATATTCACTGCAAGCCCGTCAGTCCCCGCATCGTCCAGGAACATCTTCAACAGCGTGGCAGGCTCGGGCCCGGTCTCTATCGCAATCACCGCCTCGTTGGCAAGGGCATAGGAACCAAGATCCCTCAGCGCATCAAGCATGACCCGATAGATCTCGGCTTCACGATCAGACGGGATTACCCCTATATGGGTTGTGATAATCCCACACCCAAGGTTCCTGGTGACATCCACCACCCGCTTGCTGGCCTCCAGCCTTGCAGGATTGTCCGCGGCATTCCGGAATCCATGCCCAGGCAAATCACCGCACACTGCCGATATGGCAAGACCACGGTCAAGACAAAACCGCTTAAGCTTCCCGAGCGATGACCGGCTCATCGACAAAAGATCGCACGCCGCGCTCGCCGCATGAAGCTGCACCCCGCACACACCCATGCCGGCTGCCTCCTCCAGACTCTCATACAAAGGTTTCCGCAAAAGCTCCGCAATCACCCCGATTCTCATAGCTCCAACCTCCTCTCTAAACTTCCTTTCCAAAAATCACCTGAAAAGCGGAACAGATCCACCGAATGGCTGCTTGTGTCTATCAAAACACCGCCGCCGGATATAAATCTATTGCTGAACCACTCCTTCCCTACGCACTTTCCCTGACAACCATATACGGCTTGACATACTCAGATTTCTCCTCATTCCCGTAAATCAAGCCCACTACCTTTTCCACCGCCCTGCCCCCAAGTTCCTTGAAAGGCTGATGAACAGTCGTAAGGGCAGGGTCGATAAATTCGCTGATATATAGATCGTCATACCCCACAACCAGCACATCATCACCCACAGCCATACCTTGCCTGCGAAGAAAATTTATTATCTTCACCGCCAGTGCATCGCTCGTGGCAAAAACCCCCAAGGGCTTGTCACACCCGACAATAATCCCATCCAGCTCCGACTCGAAATCATCCCCGGATACAACCGAACAGGGTATGTTCCTGGCGGCAAGCGTATCCGCAAAACTCTCAGCCCTGGCCGGAAATGAGGAAAAGGCAATGAATTTATGGCAAGCCCGACCAAGAAGATGCTCGGCAGCAAGCCGACCCCCATGAACATCGTCTATCGACAACACCGGCACATCAAGCCGCTCAAAACAGTTCAATACAACTATATGCCCACCATTTCCCTTGTAATCATCGATTACCCTGTCTATCCCGCTCTCCAAATCAAACATGTAAGGATAGGTGATTATTCCCGAATTACTCGCACTCACCGTGTCGATAAACCGGACATATCCATCGTAATCCATACCATAATGGAATTCCAACGGGAACCCGAACTCAGCAGCCCGCATCGATATCCCGAACATCAAATCCGCAACCAAACGGTTCGGAATCTCAGGAAGAAACGCCCCAATCGCGGCATTGCGACCACGCTTCAGAAACTCCGCCATGCGATTGGGACGATATCCCAGATCCCGTGCAGTGCGCATAACCAACGAACGAATCTCATCAGAGACATAAGCATTCTTGTCAGGCTTCGGATTCAAAGTCCTCGACACCACCGATACCGAAACCCCAGCCCTCTCTGCTATGTCCTTAAGCTTGACCACAAAAACTCCTCCAACAAACGTTTGTTGAAGATACAGATACAGCGGAGAATACTGATGTCAACACCAAGAAATAAAAAAATCAGCATTTTTTTAGAGCCATTTTTCCGCGCCGAGTTTGCTTGACATATTCGCCACATAATGTTATTTTCATCCTTGGAGCCAGTTTCAGGACTCTGCGTAAACCGCAGTGTTCCGCAACTGACGTCTCAAATTTAAGGAGCTTGTTATGAGTGCAAAATTGATGTTCCTGGACAAAGACAAGGGCGAGGAGAGCTATGAACTGAACCCCGATGGCACCACCCTCGGGCGCGAGACCGACAACGACATCATCCTGCAGGAAGGAGAAATCTCACGCCATCATGCAAGGATAATCCAGAAAGACGGGAAATGGATCTTCAAGGACCTTGGCAGCAGCAGCGGCACTAAAGTCAACGACATTCCGGTCAAAGACTCTGAACAAGCCCTCAACCCGGGTGATGTCATACTCATCGGCAGGCACCGTTTGAAATTCGAGACAGGGATTTGCGACGTCACCATAATGGGCGGCCTCCAGGCTCCACAAACCGAAATCCCCGCAGAAGTCAAGCCAGCCCCCTCCTCCCCTGCCCCGGCGACCCCGGCCGCCGCCGAAGCCCGACCGGAGGCGAGAAAAGAATCTCCTGCAAAACAAGCCCCCCCGACATCCAAACCGAAAACCAGCCCGGCCAGCAACGCGGCAAAAAAGAAAGGCGGCGGGAAATTCCTCTTCGGATGCGGTGGATGCGGATGTCTGCTTACTCTCATACTGCTGCCGGCAGGAATATTCATGCTGGTGATGGGCAACGACTCGCACATGAGCGAGCTCGGACCATTCGGCATGATACTCACTCCCATAGCTGGCCTCGTCGGACTGGTCGCACTCATACTCATTATAATCGGCTTCTTCTCCAGGAAGAAGGGCTGAAAGCACCGGAAACGCACGTGCGGCAAAATTAGGCTGCGAAGGCAGCACAAACTGTTTTAAATTATTCCAGTCGTTTCTTTGCTGGTCGCACTTCGTATAAGGCATTGTCTTCTCTGACCATGGCAGATGTCTCGGTTGGTGCCCTTTCAAATCGCAATTCGACTGTCGTAAAGAAATCTTCTGTCTCGGCTTTCAAATATCTCGCCACCATGCGGCAATATTCAGGATCAATTTCAATGCCGATGCTATTTCTTCCACTCCGCAAGGAGGCAACCATAGTGGTGCCGGACCCGCAGAAGGGATCCAGAACCGTATCGCCAGTGAATGAAAACATTCGAACAAGTCGTGTAGCCAATTCCAAAGGGTATGGAGCCGGATGGTTCTTGGTTGATGCCCCAGTTATGTTCCAAATCTGTTGAAACCACCGATCAAAAGTCTCCTTCTCGATTCTACTTTCATTTCTCTGGAGGGTAGTCGGCTTCCTGTAGCCGCCAGGCTTGCGTTGCATAAGAATGAACTCCATATCATTCTTGATAATGGCATTAGGCTCATACGGCTTACCTAAAAACTTTGAACCATTTTCGACTTCATAGGAAGCATTGGCAATCTTATGCCATATGATTGGATTCAAATTATCGAATCCAATGCGGCGACAGATGACACAGATGTCGGCATGTAAAGGAAATACAAGATGTCGCCCAAAATCCCGCCTGGCAACGCAAACATCCCCTACAACACAGACGAGGCGCCCTCCGGGAACAAGAATCCGATACACTTGGCGCCACACCTTCTCCAACTCGAACAGGAATGCCTCGTAGTCTTGAATATGCCCTAGCTGATCCGGGTTTTCGTTATATCGTTTTAGGTTCCAATAGGGAGGTGAGGTGACGACAAGGTGAACAGATGCGTCGTTTATGAATGACAATTCTCGCGCATCGCCGTTTATAAGCCTGTGGAATGTTTTATCCATAAGGCTACGCGAAGGATGATATATGAGCTACAAGAATTCTGGCAAAGCGTTCAACGGAGAGGTCATTGGCCGGAATTGTGAAGTGACCCTGAATGCCGTTGGCATGTGTCGATGCGATAAATGCGGCAGCGGTATAGTGCCGTTCAAGTACGAGTTTACGACAAAAGAGCTCATATCGTCGCATATACGACGCGCCGACGAACTCTGGCAACACCTTAAAATGTGGTTCTTTGACCTTGACTGGGCGATTGGATGAAGGGCAATCCTCCAGCATGAAAAAATACCCTAGAAACGGTTGGGGACCTTTGAGGTAAGCATGTTCCCGATAAGCCGTCCAAAGGTCGAGAGCGCTCCCCATCGCCTCTTCCGTCCGATTGTTGAAATTGTTTCCGAAAGACGGGCCGACTTGAGATTTGGCCTCAACGGCGGCAATCAGTGTATCATTCCTAACGACAAGCAAATCCCATTCCTTTGTAGGGCGGAAGAAGCCGGGCAACTCGACCGCCCTTTTCTTGAAAATGTATTGCTCGGGGATCCCGGCTGCAACAATAAGTTCCGTAAACAGCTCAACGAACCCATCCATCTGCGCACCGCCAGTCACGGCGCTGCGTGTGCCATAATCGGCTTTCCCTGACTGGATTTGCTTATCCCTCTGTACGGCACGTGTACTCCAGTAGAGAGAGACAGCTTTACCAATGCGAATCTGAAGGTCACGATATGGATCAGAGGTGTTCATAGGGCTTATGTATCAAACTTCCTTTTTGTTCTTCTTTTCGCCTAACAAAAAATTAGACCGTTTCATCCGTTTCATATAATATCGAACTACTAGAACGCATTTCTGCCAAAAGTTCAAGAAAGAATCAGATTCCATTTAAACTTTTCTGTCAAGCATATCCGTACTAGATGCGTCATTCATCTCTGTTTCGGCAGTGCGAATTTCGCGGACATGGAGAGCGACTTCATCATTGCGGTGGCCTTGCTGAGGGTTTCCTGGTACTCGCTTTCGGGATCTGAGTCGGCGACTATTCCCGCGCCGGCCTGGACGTATGCCATGCCGTCCTTGAGCAGGGCCGTCCTGATGGTTATGCATGAGTTGACGTTGTCGCCGAAGGAGTAGTAGCACACCGCCCCGCCGTAGGGGCCGCGGCAAGACTGCTCAAGC
>JAFGFR010000074.1 GCA_016930955.1 Victivallales bacterium
GAGAGATGTTGGCGCGCAGAAACACTTGAGTCCCGTCGGCAGTACCTGAACCGCATCCCGGGTCAGTATCTTCCTCGGTCTGGAGCTGAGCCTTCAGTATCTCCTCGTAGCGAGACCTGATGTCATCGTCAGGATTGATATAGCAAAGCCCGGCGTTGCAGTCGAGGATAACTGTGTCGTCCTCGCGCACATGGGAAACTAGATTTTTGACACCGAGCAACGCAGGGATGTTCAACGCCTTCGCAAGGACGGCGACATGCGATGTCCTGCTGCCCTTCTCGGTGATAATACCCAATATGTTCGCAGATGCCAGCCGGAATACCTCAGAAGGCAGAAGTTCTCTTGCCACGACCACCTCGCCTGCGGCGGCAACGGCGATCCCCGAATCAGAAAGTGCCTCGCCCCTCTTCAAAGCCCTCCCGATCTTCAGCAGACGCAGCATCACATCCTTGAAGTCCGCTGCCTTATCACGGAAAATCTCGTCCTCCATCTGCCTGAAGCGTCCTTGGTACAGAGAATTAACATGCTTTATGGCATACTCCAGCGAATACCCCTTGGAAATGCTTTCCCTCACACTCTCTATCAGCGACTTGTCCTCGAGTATCATCAGATGGACATCGAAGATCGAGGCATCGGCCTCGGATATCAGCGACACCGCCACCTCCTCGAGTTCGACCGTCTCTTTCCTGGCCTGCCTCAAGGCCTTTTCGAGCATATCTATCTCCTGATCGGCAGGCAGGTCTGTCGCGGGGTCAACCCCCTCGAGACTCTCCTCCGCCTGATATACACATGCACGGCCGACAGCTATCCCGGAATTTGCCACAATCCCTTTGTGCATCTGCTGTCTGCGCACCGGCGGCACAGAGCCTTTCGCGACACCCTCATCCAGACTCGACAGCGCCTTCAACATCTTCGCACTGAGCACTAAATTCGCTATCTGCGTACTCAGCGAGTTGACCATGTCAACAATCTCGTCGGGAAATTTCTCCTCCACCAGACGCTGCAGGTTCAGTACGCCCACAGCTCTGCTGCCAATCAGCAATGGAGACGACAGGAAGGACTTGTACCTGTCCTCGCCGAGGTCGCCGAAATGACGGTAACTCTTATGCTCCGCAGCAGAAGCAACATTGATTACCTCGTGCCTCATGAAGGCGGCACCGGTAATCCCGTCCCCCGGCTCAAGCCGAATCTCCCCCACCAGATCACGGTTCAAACCACAGGTCGCAGCAAGCACCAGATCATTCTTCTCCTCATCAAGCACATAGATCGAGCAGACATCCGTCTCAAGACGTTCCGCGAGGATGTTCACAATCTCAGAGAAGACAGCGCCAATGTCGTCATTGGACGCTATGACCTCTGAAATCCGCTTCAGTATCTGCAATGCTTCAATTTCCGCCGTCATCTCCGCCACCAATTAGCCGTTTTGAAAAAACCGGCCATAAAATAACCGTGTGTGGGACTTTTTCAAGTTGTGCCCGTCATCGAGGTGCGTTCTCGTCAAACGAGACTCTGGAGGCGAATGAAGATCGGAGAACGATATCTGGAGACGAGAGGGGTGGGCAGAGGTACTGCATGCATCACGGTGGAATGGCTGGCGCATGCCCGAAGCTCGAAGCTGCCTCCAATCCGACTCGATTCAACACTTGAATTTCACGAAATTGTCGCTAAGTTGGCTCATGATATCCATATTTGGATAAGTTTTCGTACATAAACGTGAAATGAGAGGAGGCGGAGATGGATTTTTATGAGGTGCTAGACAAGCGCCGCAGCATCAGGGCGTACAAGAGTGATCCGATACCGAAGGAGTCGCTCGACAAAATCGCACAGGCGGTCAACACCGCACCTTCGGCATGCAACCTGCAGCCATGGCTGTTCCGAGTCGTGCTCGACCAGGCTATCAAAGACAGCATCTGCCGCTGTTACCAGGCTGCATGGCTGAAACAGGCTCCGGCAATTGTCGTCGCCCTTGGCAACACCGAGTCCTGTTGGCAACGCCCGGAAGGGACTCCAATCGCCGACATTGACATGGGCATAGCCATGGAGCATCTTGTGCTTGCGGCCACTGCGGAAGGCCTCGGCACGTGTTGGATATGCGCCTACCAGCAGTCGGTGATGGACAAGGCCATGAACGTCCTCAAGCCATGGACTGCGCTGGCGATATCCCCGCTTGGCTACCCGGACGAATCACCGCAGATGCCCAAAAGAAAACCCATCGAGGAAGTCTTCAAGATCGTCGGGTAGATACAACTGGAATGAATTTATGTCGAACCCATCGGCGAATGCCTGGGATAGTCCCCGGGAAAACCTATTAAGCTTGCTTCCCGAGCCACGGGAGATGACGCTTACCGGAGGTGAAGTCAGCACATCCGGTTTGGCCGTGCGCAAGGTGCTCGACCAGGCAGCGGTAAAACTGGAAGGCGACGAAGCATATCACCTGGAAATCAAAGAACAGTAGGTAGGGCCAATTTCAAGACTACCCGTGGCCGCCTGCCGCGCCTGCGCTCCCAACACGGTTCACGCGGAGTTTTGAAATTGACTCGGTATCGGAATTTCTTTTTTTATGTTTAACAGCTTGCAAAATCACTTTTACCGTCTAGTTTACGGCGTTTGTGAGAGACTTGCCGACGTGGCGGAACTGGCAGACGCGCTGCGTTCAGGGCGCAGTGACCTCACGGTCATGGGAGTTCAAATCTCCCCGTCGGCACCAACCATAAAAAATGTGCTTGATCACAAAAATCAGATGTCATTACCTCCAGGAGGTCAAAGTTGCACCATTTGCGGCAGATCGCCTGCCTTGATGGACAGCCCGAAGAGTAAGTATCCCAAGCCGCACAGCCACGGGTAGTTTTGAAATCGGCTCTTGTAATCGAAATCGCAATCGAATTCGGAGACGCGATTCCGATTTCGATTCGGATTTGATCGTGTCTTCTTGTGCTCAACAATCCTCCATTGCCTCTATGACTTTTTCCGGGGTAATGGAGCGAAGGCATCGGAAGGAGCCTGAGGGGCAGGTTCTTTTGAAGCACGGGGAGCAGTCCTGCTTGTCGTAGAGGATTTTCCATTTTCTGGACACCGGGGAGGTTGATGTGGGGTCGGTGGAGCCGAAAATCGCCACTCCGCTCCCGCCACAAATTGCAGACAGGTGCATCACCCCGCTATCGTTTGCCACACAGAATGACGCGTGCCCGAGCAGCCGGACCAAGTCCTTCGGGTCTGTTTTGCCGCACAGGTTGTGCACTTTATCCCCGGGAAGCCCTGCCGAGACAGCATCACATGCTTCAGACTCACTCGGGACACCGATGACTGCGACCTCCCCTCCCCTGCATATCCAATAAGAACAAACACGGGCAAAATTTTCCGCCGGCCATCGCTTGGCATCGCCGTAGGCGGCACCGGGGGCAACAACAAGCAACATCCCCACACCCATCAACTTATTGACCTCAACCGGGGTTGTCTCAGGCTCCTTAAGATTGGAGAAGACGGGCAAATCCCCCTCCCAGACCGGCGCACCTAGAGCATGGCTCATGGAAAGATAACGCGCGGCATGATGCAGTTTGTTCAAGACACCGCCACCTGTGTTCGGGAAATCAAAACTCCGCGTCAGCAGGAAAGACCGGCATCGGGCAGACGCGCCATATAGCCTCGGCACCCCTGAGACCCTAAAAAAAAATGCATCGCGAAACGAGTTGTTCATCAAGAGCCCCAATCCGGCATTGAGCCTCCGAACTTTATAGATGTCTTCGCTCGACCACATCGAGTGCGCCCTATGCAACGCAATTGAGACATCAACAAAATCGAGACAATCGAAAAGATCCTTCAGCACAAGCGGGGTCACGACAAAGAAGCCACAGTTGCG
The DNA here is from genome assembly GCA_016930955.1 of Victivallales bacterium. Taxonomy (GTDB): domain Bacteria; phylum Verrucomicrobiota; class Lentisphaeria; order Victivallales; family JAADHT01; genus JAFGFR01. The sequence continues at coordinate 3,857 of JAFGFR010000074.1, forward strand.
AGGGACCGCCCTCCTCAGCTGCATCATCGCAGGAAGGGACATCACCGCGTCCCCAAGCCAATTCGGCGACCTGACCACGATCCCGTCCTTCCAGTCCTCGACAGCCAAAGACTCGGAGGGGAAAAACCGCATGTCGCCAAAATCAGGAATGTTCTCAGGATTGTTCAATCATCTCGTCCGCGAAAACGGATATTGGAGCCAGTTTCAACAATTCAAATTGATCTCGAGCAAACACCGTCTTCGAGCAAGTAACTTTTTCCACAGGATGCACACTCGACCACGCCGGCGCGAAATTCAAGCTTCTCCCCGCATTCGCATACCCAGCCCCTCTGACGCGCAGGAGCCCCGAAAACCAATGCGTAGTCCGGCACATCGCGAGTAACAACAGCCCCGGCACCGACCATCGCGAACGCGCCAATCGTATTACCGCAGACTATCGTGGCGTTCGCCCCTATCGTCGCCCCGCGCCTAACCAGCGTCCTGCGATACTCGTCCTTCCGCTCGACAAACGCTCGGGGATTAATGACATTCGTGAAAACCATTGAAGGACCACAGAAAACATCGTCCTCAAGCACAACATCATCGTATATAGACACGTTGTTCTGTATCTTGCAGTTGTTGCCGATGACAGCTTTTGAGCCGACGTTGACATTCTGCCCCAGCGAACAGTTCTTGCCGATCACCGCACCCTTCATCACATGGCTGAAATGCCATATCCTGGTGCCTGGTCCGATCTCACACCCCTCATCGGCATAGCTCGACTCGTGAACGAAAAAAGAAGACATGGGCAGAGTTTCTACTTTACATTCCCGCTGAGTCCGGGAACATTCGCGCTCTCGGCCTCCATATACTGCTCCGCCCACTGCCCGCCGACCATCCAAACATAATATGCGACGGCCACCAACGCAAACAGCGCCACGAGCGTCAGTACGATACCTGGATCAGCGCCTTTATCGGAGACGGCAGGGGCACTCCTGCCCAGTGACGGAGTCCCCGCAGCTGGAGGCTCCTCTCCGGGAGGCATCCCTTCACCGCCTGCAACGGAAGAAGTAGCTTCAGCGGTTTTCGCAGACCTTAGCTTCAGCGTCTTTTTCGAGGACGCTGGAGATTCCTCGTCAGCAGGAGGCTCCGGCATTTTTACGGTAGGAGCCGAAGGCCTGGCAGTTTTTTGAGTCGCGTCAGACTCCTTGAGTTTCACTGTAGGAGCTGAAGGCTTTGGAGCCGAGGCACTCTTCGGTGTCTTCTGCGTATCGTCATCCACACCACCAGATGCCTTGGGCACAAGCCTGATGGTTTTCTTCGATACGGCCCCCCCCCCATCGTCTTCTGCCGTGGCCACAGCCGCC
>JAFGFR010000075.1 GCA_016930955.1 Victivallales bacterium
CCTGTGCGGTTTCCGGGGGGATTTTCAAGGGCGGGGAGGATATATGCGGGCCCCTTGAGAACTTTTTCCCGGTGGACCTGTTCATCCCGGGCTGTCCGCCGCACCCCGCGACAATCCTAGACGGGCTTCTGAGGCTTGTCGGCAGAATCAGCGAGTCTCCTGATTAACCAAAATCCCTCCCGCGATTAGCCCAAATTCCGCGCCTTGAAAAATGACTTTGCTGATCATCAACGACTTACGACGATTAGGCACTACATTCGCCCTAATCTTTCCACTTGCTGACCATCTCGGTGAGAGATAAGTTAGCCTTAACGCTTTGTATGCAAATATGTTAACTGTCATTTTTGAGATTTAACTGCACTAGCTCGCTAATGAAACCAATCAGTTCAGGATCCAGGGTTCCGTTCCATGCTTGGGATCTTCAAGAGCCTTTCGACTCTTTCCGTGCCGCAAACCGCGCGAACTCCAACAAAGTCTCGCGACTGCTGTAAGGGAGGGACATGTAGATGTCCCGCAGCTCGTCCAGCCCGGGATCAGCATTGACCTTGGGGTAGTCCTCGTCGTAAAACAATGAAAGCCTGATGCCGTTTTGCTTAAGACACTCAAACAGTTTCCTTCTCGCCACAGACCCGGGAGCCCTGCGGCTGATCTTCCAGTTGGAGACACACTGCTGCGTCACGCCGCAATACTCAGCCAGCTCCTTCTGTGAAATGATAAGCTCCTCAAGAACAAAATCCACGACCTTGGGCCAAATCACTTTGGGTTTCATCTCTTACCTCCATTTGCCTTTTGAAAATCAAAGACCCCTTCTCCGGCATGACATTCGCGACTAAAGGATCTGCCGCCCATAGGGTTGGGGCGAAGGCACAGCATACGCCACAGCGAGACAGCACACGCGGACTGCTACGGGTACGGGTATGCACCAGCCACTTTGCCGCACCGTTTGCCGCGCCTGCGCTCCCAACGCGATTCACGCGAAGTTTTGCCGCTGACTCATTATATCAAATTTTCGAGCAAAAGTAAAGACATATGGGAAAAATATCCGATTAATCTGAAATACGCCAACTTTTTCGTTTGCAATATGACTGCAAGGCATGTATATTGCCAAAGTTAGGTGAATGTAAAATTTGGTGGTTCAAGGAAAGGGTGTTTTCAAAATGAAAAAGCTCACGTTGGTTATTTCGGTCGTGCTGATGATGTCTTACGCAAATGTGGCCTCTGCCCAAGTCAGGGCTGGAGAGACGATTCTACTGTATATCCCGAACAGGCTGATGGACTTCGCGGACATGTTCTCGGTAACACTTGGCTTTGGTCCCGCGATAGGCATTGAAGGACAAGTCACGGAGAGCCTGTCTCTCGGCGGAGATGTCGGCCCGACAGCGCAGATGATCAAAGGCATCAACCGTCAATACGGCTTCGCTGTTCAAAATGGCTGGAATGCGTCGTTCCTGATGATATCTGCCGAGGAAAGGGACCGCAGCCAATCCATCGGCTCCGCGAAGGACTATTACTATTACTCCACCGGAGTGCCCTCGATGGACAAGATTCCCTACGACCCGCACAAGGGGACGAAAGACTTCTGGGCAGTCGGCGGCAAACTCAAGGCACTGATAGATGCCCAGTTTTATCTTCATCCGATCGAGATTGCGGATTTTGTGCTTGGCTGGCTCTTCATCGACATAAGGGACGACGACAAGACACCCGACGAGATCAAGAGGTAGGTGAACCGGGGAATGTTTCATAGGCACCCCAGAGGTGCCTTTTTTTTCCCCGTGAAGCCAGTGCCGGGGAGTGCGCATGACGGGGAAATTCCTTGAGAAATACAAGAGTCCGCTGCTGATCGTTGATCTGGCTGCGCTAGTCTCCCTGTCTGTCTTCATGCGCTCCCAGCTTAATAAAAGCGGCATTGGCCCAGCCCTGTTGGCCCTCACCGCATTCGCCCTGTTTGTCTTCTTCCTTTTCGTCTTCGCCAAGATCGTGTCGCCTGTCCTTTCGGGCTATCTCGCCGAAAATATCGCCAGGAACATCGTCCTGCCCCATATCAGCGCAGAAGCTTGCATGCCTGAACATTCCGGGATACAGGCAAAAATCACAAGAGGGGAGCTCGATTCCGCCATCGCGGACCTGAAGAAGGCTCTGCTGGAAAATCCTTCAGACGAAAAGGCGGTGGAACTCATGTGCGAGATACTTGCGGACCATAAGAAAGACTATATGCATGCTCTGGGCTTGCTCGTCGGCCATCTGAGAAAAGAGCTCCGCAAGGACTCCGATCTGCTGTTTGTGATGAGGCTTGCAGATATCTATCTTGACTGCGGCTTCGATGATAAGGCACGGTCGCTCATGCAGGCCGAGATCGAAAGAAAGGGCTATACTGAGAAAGCCAGACAAACCATCGGCAGAAGGCTCGAAGGGCTTAGAGGGACATAACTCCATGGTCTCCCGCCGACGATATGAGGCCGGGAGAACCAACTCGTTCGGATTCGTTTTTTTTTACCACAGGGTTCACGGTTCACGGTTCCCGGCTTTGCCAAGGTTTCCGTCTTCGCCTTAAGGCTACGCCGTGACAAGACGCCGCGGCAGGCACGGTTCACGGGGCGTAGCGTGGGCCGGGGTCGTCACGCCCCCGGCATTCCTGCACGGCAGGGGCGGGACGACCCTGCCACACGGAAGACGGATTCTCAGGTTTCGAACCTAGGATGCCTCACGCTGAGTCAGACCCATGAACACGTTCTCAAGATTGGCCTCGTTCTCGGCGAACCATCTGACGACAACGCCATGCTTGACCAGCAAACCAAGCACTCCGCTGATCTGGTTCCTCGTGCCGTTGAAGTTGAATGACAGCTGTTTGGCATCAATTTTAGTGACGCTTTCGACTCCCTCGATTCTCTTGAGCAGCTTCTCTGCCTGCATGACATCGGAGTCCACCGTGACTTCCACAACAAGTTTCTCCTGCAACTGCCTCCCGATCTCTCTGACCGAGCCCTGGACGAGCAGCTTGCCCTTGAAAATGATCCCCACCCGGTCACATACAGACGAGAGCTCTGGAAGTATATGACTCGAAAGAAGTATGGTCTTGCCAATGGACTTGAGTCTGCCGATGGTCATCCTCATCTCTATCCGGGCATTCGGGTCCAACCCCCCCGCAGGCTCGTCAAGAATCAAAATGGAGGGGTCGTGAATCAGGGTCTTCGCAAGCCCAATACGCTGCCTCATGCCCCTTGAGAGCGATGTCATCTGGTAGTCAATCATCTCCTTCGCATTTGTGATCTCCAGCACCTCCTCGATACGCGACTTCCGTTTTTTAGGGGGAATCTTGAAGGCGGCGCCATAGAAGTCAAGAAACTCCCACACGCTCATCTGCTCATATACACCGGTGATGTCCGGCATGTAGCCGATTTTCTTCTTGATGATCGAGATGTTTTTGGGCAATACCTCAGTCCCGTCTATGAAGGCCTTGCCGCTGTCAGGCTTGAGCAGCCCGCAAAGCAGCTTGATAGTTGTGGTCTTGCCCGCCCCGTTCGGTCCAACAAAACCATATATCGTGCTCTTCTCAACATCGAGGTCAAGATCGAAAACCCCTCGGTCGTTGGAGAACCTCTTGCTAAGCTTTTTGGTTATTATCATTCACAGGCTCCTCGATTAGAATTCAAACGACGCGATATTTTCAGGCATTGACCCCGAGACCGAGATGTCAAAGCTATCCATTGTCCATGTGTTGGCCCTGAGCGCCTCGCCTATGGGGAGGTTAGTCCTTTTCAACCCGACCTTGACGTTGATGAACCCGGTCCCGTTGCGGATAAAGTCGCCGACATCGCTGAAGACGTACTTGCCATCCTCAAGCTTCCCTGCCTTCTCGCCATCCGCATGGAACTTGTTCTCAAGCAGTGAACCCTTCATAAGAACCGGAGTTAAAGACACATTGGCGCCCTCGTTGAGCACTTTCATCTCAACCACAACGCGCTCGGCCTTCAGACTCATAAAGACCGGTGGAAGCTGGAAGCGGACGATGTAATCAGAATCCGAGCGGGCAAGCAAACCCCTCTTGAAAGCGTTGCCCAACATAATCATCCTCGTGGAAGTGTCGCCTGCTGAGATCAGGATCGACTGCGGCGGGACAGTCAGGAAGCGGCCGGAAGCCCGCTCCCTCAAAGGGATGATGCTCAGTCTTTTCCCGTTGGATATCACATCTCCAGGCAGAAGGACATTGTTCTCTTGGGAATTCTCGACCAGCATCAGGAAGGGCGACCCACGTCTCCAGGCCTCCTTGACACAGCGTTGGACAGCAAGCAGGGTGGCGTCGGACGAGGGAGCCTTTGATGTTGGTGAAAGGATGATCTCCCCCGCTGATATATCGAGCGGGACTACACCGTTGGGAAACTGCAACCATGCATTGTCAGGATTGAAAGCATCAGGCAGCTTCCATGAGGCAAATTTGAACCCGTCCTTTTCATAAGACAGTTCCGGAAGGACGAAATATTCGTCGGGCAAGGAGTTGTAGGACGCGTAGAACTGCCTTGACCCGTGGGAGTTCAGCGACATGTCCTTGATCCGACTCACCCCCTCCGCGGTGTATACCTCCGTCGGCGGAGTGAAGGCCGAGCCAGTGGAGAAAGGTGACTCTCCAGCTTTCTGATACATTGCCATGATGTTGTCAGGCGGGGGGATGCAGGAAAGCAGCGCACTCTTTATCTTCGTGCCGACGGAAAGCTTCCCGTCAGAAGTCGAGAATATCCCGTACAATCCATCGCCGGGCGATGAAGACGGCCCGTAGACCGTGGTCTCGATGAAAGACAGAAAAATGCCTTTCTCCTCCGAGTGCCCGGCGGCAGCAGCCTTCAGGATGTATGCTGTAAGCGCTATTGTAGCAAAGGCGGTGGTGAACCATGCAATACCGGTACGCCTGAAGTAAATCCCGAGCCCTATAGGCAGTGCAACAAGGACAAAATAAACCAGAAAGATTTTTCTCAGAGCCTCAATGCCTGGCACGACGAATCCCGCCATCTCGTCCAGCGCCGGAACAGCCTCGGAAAGCTCCACAACAACCTTCGGGACATAAACCGAGGCCTCGAAGATATCCGGCCAGTTCGCCCCGAGAGAGTCGGCAGTAAGCGGGAGAGCCGAGAACCTCGAGGTGCCAAGGCCAAACTTCTTCCACCTGAAAACCGGGATACCTCTTTCTTCCAAAATAGTCACACCTTCTCCCAAAGGCAGCGCCTCGAGGAAAGATACCTCATGGCAGAACGTGGAGAAGTCAGGGTAGATGGCGCTCAGGCTTTCCAGCCCCGATATTCGACGGAACCTCAGCGGGACGACCGGAAGAAGCTCAGCCAGAGGGGTGTAGTATGCCTCAGCAGCCCCCTCGGGATCCGCGAACAACAAGTGCCCACCCTGACAGACATAGTCCAGGATCGCCTGGAACGCCTCAGGGGAATACCTCGAGAAATCAGGCCTGAGCACCACGACACAGGCACTTTTCTTGAGCAGCTCCCATGTCCCGGGAGGATCCTTAGCAGAAAAACTCGTCGTGTAGTAGGCCCCCTTGAACCTGGGGAGCATGGAGAAGGCACCCAACGAGACATCATCATGGTCGTTCAGGATCGTTATGTATTGCGAGTCACCTGCAATTATGCTGACCATGAATGAGTCCGAACGCGTGTTCTGGATGCCGTCGACAAATGATTCCAGGCGGTACTCCTCGCTGTCCTCCGACATCACCTGAGATGAAAAATTGACTGTAGTCATGGCAGGCACATGCACATTCTCGGTGAAAACATTCTTGTGCCCTATCGCCCCGCGATAGGAATCAACAAAGCGCACCTCAACGTCACAGGCAACCGGATCAGGATTCACAACACGGAATTTCAGGTTCGCCCAGGAAAAACGCTTTATCCTGGGAGAAAAGCCATACCTCAGGCCGCCACGGTCAACCTCAGGCCTGGCTTGAAGCAAAAAACCCGAGACCAACAAAGTAACAGCAAGACATATCAGACGTGAATTCATCATTCTACATGCACATCCTGTCAGGTTTTCGGAGGAAAATCAAAGTCATGCGCGAAAAGCCCGGAGATCGCGTTGCAGGCAACCTCCTCCTCATCTCCCTCGACAACTATGCCGACATGATCCCCCTTCGATAGCCCCATGCCCAACAGGGCAAGGATGCTGTTGAGCTCGATGGTGTTGCCGCCGCAGGAGACGCTGAACCGACATCCAGGATATTTCTGGGCCTCCTTAAGTATCAAGCTGGAGGGTCGGCAATGAATCCCCGCCTCATTCACTATCTCAACATCTCTCCGAACCATTGATCATGTCCTAATCAACAAAAAAACCTCGTGCCAAAAAAAACAAACCGAAAAACACCGGGGCAACACAGCCAACCGCCGCCGCCGACAACGAAACGATATCGAGACAATATAGTTGGTTATCTCAAGTTATCAAACGCCTAAACTCACTCGCTCGCCACTTCAGGACACCGGAGCACGGAAATCCTCCTGCACAGCTATGAAACTTGCATCCAAAACCGCGCCAGGTCACAAACCCAGACAAACTCCCGCCAAACCTTCACACGCAAATCGTACAGACAGATTTGAAAAACACACAAATCATGATAGTTTGTATGAAGGAGCCACCTTCAAAACTCCGCTTGGATCGCGTCCGTCAAACGGATATTGGGAGTCTTGCGACTGGTTTCGAGCGTGTTTCCTTTGGATGGTTCAGCCGTGCGCTCAATTTGGCGCATGCGTCTCAGTCGGCTTTAGTAATCTAGGAATAAAATCATGTTTTTCCAGAGAGTGTCGAACCCTTGTCATGTCATTCCGCGAACGACCAGCCTGTTTCTTTTCATCATGTGCTGCCTGGCTCTGCCGCACTCCAATTCCGAGGCCGGTACAAAACCCCTGAAGCTGCGCCTCGGGTCTGTCGCTGATTTCACCGGCATAGGCTTGA
>JAFGFR010000076.1 GCA_016930955.1 Victivallales bacterium
AGCTTGCCGCCCAAAGGGTTGGGGCGGAGGCACGGCATGCGCCACGGCGAAATGGCGGGCACAGACAGCTTAAGGTATGCACCGGCCCATTTCGCCGCACCGTCTGCCGCGCCTGCGCTCCCAACGCGGTTCACGCGGAGTTTTGAAACTGGCTCCTTGTGTAATGCCTTTGGGATTCCTCAAAAAAATCTTTGTTTTTTCCTTCTTAAGCTGCTTGACTATATTGAAGGATCGGTTAATTTACGTGTCCGCTTGCATGGAAAGCGACGGTTTTGTGTGCCCTGAAGGTTTCGTCGGGCACTTTGGGTGAAGGTAGTTTTTATTTGTGTTTCGTTAAGACAGGTTATTGCAATGAAAGTCAGAGCCTCTGTCAAAAGGCGGTGTGAGCACTGTCAGATTATCAAACGTAAGGGAACCTTAAGGGTTCTGTGTCCGCGCAACGCCCGTCATAAGCAAAGGCAGGGCTAAATTTTTAGGGGTTGAACTATGCCACGAATACTTGGAATTGACATTCCCGGGAACAAGAGGATCGAATATTCTCTGCGTTATATCTACGGGGTCGGGACGACTAGGGCTTTGGAGATAGTTAAGAAGGCTGGTGTGCCCTTGGGGCTTCGTGCCTCAGACCTGACTGACGAACATATCACAAAGATAACTTCGATTCTACAGAACGAGCTGACAGTCGAGGGGGATCTCAGGCGGATGATTGCCCAGGATATCCGCAGGCTGCAGGCCATAGGCTCCTACCGCGGGTTCCGTCATCGCCGGGGCTTACCTGTCCGAGGACAGCGCACAAAGACCAACGCACGCACGCGAAAGGGGCGCAAGCAGACTGTCGGTGCAATTCGCGACAAGACACAACGTAAACTCGCCGGCAATTAGAGGTTGTCGCGAATTACACTTAAATGAGGTTGCAACTATATGGCTGAAAAAGAGAATATTGTTACGGACATCCCGGTTGAGAACGAAGAACGGCCCACTGTCGGCGACGATGCGGCCTCGGGGTCTGAGGAGTCAGTCGTTTCAGAGGTGGCGTCTGTTGAAAAGGTCAAGAAACCCAAGGGTATCCGTTCAGTCCCGTCCGGCATCGCGGTAGTCAACGCCACATTCAACAACACCAAGGTTACCTTCACGGATCTTCACGGCAACACCTTGTGCTGGTGCAGTGGGGGCAAGATCGGCATGAAAGGCTCAAGGAAAAGCACGGCGTATGCCGCCCAGGTCGTTGCCACGGACGCTGCCAAGAAGGCGCAGGCATTGGGAATGAGGGAGGTCGAGGTGAGGATAAAGGGTCCGGGCGCTGGACGCGAATCTGCGGTTAGAGGGATAGCCGCCTCGGGCATGGAGATAACCACACTCAAGGACATCACCCCAGTGCCTCACAACGGATGTAAGCCGCCGAAGAGGAGGAGGGTATAGCCGGAATGATCCCACGCAGGGTTGTGTGGATGGGCGACTGATGTTCTGCCCACATGGCGGGGCTGTTATAGTTTGAGAATCAACAAGAACATAAATTATTGATAGACCTCTTGCTGTGCTTGGGCACGAGAGGTTCTAGGAGGAATGGACTATGGCATTTGTTTCTGGGTTTCCTGTACCGAAATCGATTAAGTTTGACGAGGGGACTGCCACGGGAGTTTACGGCAGGTTCACCATCGAGCCCCTGCAGGCCGGTTTCGGGCACACATTGGGCAATTCTCTGCGTCGTGTGCTTCTTTCCTCACTCGAGGGGGCGGCTATACAGGCTGTGAGGATAGACGGGGTTTCGCACGAGTTTGCAACGATGCCGCATGTGATAGAGGATGTGACTGAGATAGTTCTTAATCTCAAGAAGGTCAAGGTCCTACTGCATTCCGACTCGCCCAAAGTTCTTGAGCTTCGCAAGGATTCCGCCGGGGCGGTTACAGCCGGCGACATAATCACCGACGGCACGGTTGAGATACTCAATCCTGAACAGGTCATATGCACGCTTGACAAGAAGGTGTCTTTCAGGGCCGAGCTCGAGATATCGAAAGGCCGTGGCTATGTGCCAGCCGAAAACAACAAGCGTGAAGACCATCCTATCGGCACGATCCCGATAGATTCGCTTTACAGCCCCGTGTCGAGGGTGAGGTATGATGTTGGCGCGGCGAGGGTTGGTGAGGAGACCGAGATGGACAGTCTGCATATGGAGATATGGACTGACGGTCGGGTTGACCCGCAGTCCGCGCTGGAGGATGCTGCGAAGATTATGCAGGAGCATCTCAAACCCTTCCTTGGAGGGCAGATGAGCGAGGACGACTCCCTTGCGGAGATGACCGAGCCGGATCAGGAGCTCTACAAGGTCCTGATGCAGCCGGTGGAGAACCTCGAGCTGTCCGTCAGGGCTCAGAACTGCCTCAACAACGCCGACATCAAGATACTTGGAGAGCTTTGCAGCAAAACGGATGCAAAGATGTTGAAGTACCGTAATTTCGGCAAGAAGTCTCTTGACGAGATCAAGAGCAAGCTGGAGAGTTTCAACCTTTCGTTGGGAATGCAGATGAGCGATGAGCTTCTTGCAGCACTGGATACGGAATCGCGGAGACTCAGGACACCGTTGAAGAACGAGAACTAGTAGGGAGAGCCATGCGTCATCGAAAGCATACATTCAAGATAGGCAGGACAGGTGCGCACCGCAGGTCGCTTTTGGCCAACCAGGTTTGCAGCCTGATATCGAGTGGAGAAATACGCACCACCGTGACAAAGGCCAAGGAGACCCGCAGACTTGCGGAGAAGATGGTGACATTGGGCAAGACCGGGGATCTCCACAGGAGGCGACTTGCCGTGGCACGCCTCAGGGACAAACATGCCGTTGCCTTGCTTTTCAGCGAGATAGCCCCAAGGTACACAGCCCGCGAGGGGGGTTACACGCGAATTGTCCGCACGGGCAAGAGGAATGGCGACGGGGCGGAGATGTGCGTTCTCAAGTGGGTTGATCAGGAACAGGGGAACACATCTTCCGAGCCGAAGAAGTCCAAGTCAGCGGCCAAGGATGCCAAGAAAAAGGTGGTTGCCGAGGATTCACACACGACAGAGGAAGCGGCGGCCTCATCTGACGTGAAGGAAACAGCTGAAGATGAAGACTCGGAGGACTCCAGGGAGGAGTAGCTTTTCATCTTTCGGACTCGATCAAATCCAGTCGTAAAAGCCTCTTGACCTTGTGGATTTTTTCCCATTTGGTTTGGTTGTTTACCCTTTGCACCCTGCTTTCAAGCATCCATGAGAGCGGGTCGAATATTTTGGACAGCCTTAATGGCAGGGTCGACTCCAGCACACTTGCTCGGACGGTGAAGTCGAAATTGCCGTTTTCCCAGAAGTAAACGCCCTTGGCGGACAGGCTTATGACTGTCCCGTCAGCTCTGATGTTGTCGGAGAAAAGATGATCCCTCCTGAAATCGAGGTCGGCATCAAGGGTGGTGATATTCCCCCAGTCCCTGCCTGTGAATTTGGCGGTCAGCTCCCCGAACTGGTTTATTATCGGGATATCCCAGAGATCTGCTTCCCTGATCCATACCTTCCCGTCGCCAGTGATGAATGTCCTTTCAATACTCTCGTCAGTCTCCTCGATGCTGAAATCGTTGCGCATCGAGAGGGAGAACAAACCTTTTTCCTGGTTGCCCATATCCTCCCCGACAAACTTGGCCAGCTTCGCAAAGCTGGAGTTATCGATGTCCAGCTCGAGCTTTCCCAGCCATGTTTCCAAGTTCATGAGAAAGTCCAGGCGCATGTCTCCATCATACAGCTTGCCATGTCCGTCCTTGATGAACATATCGAAGCCCTTGAAGAACAGATCTGCACTGAAGTTCTCGACAGGAAGTCCTGACCACTCGGCGGGTGAGTCTATGATTTTCACTCTGTAGATTGTATCGGGCATATTCATGAAGTCAACCATCCCGCTGGCTTCCACACGTACAGGTTTGTCCATTACAAGTGTGCCGCTCTCATAGAAGCTGAAAATACATTTCAGCATCTCGTCTCCAGGCAGGTTTCCATTAAACTCAGCGAACAGCCTGTCGTTCTGCCTCCCCTTAGACGAGTCCCCGAAGTAATCCGAGGAAACGTCATTCGTATAGTCGCTGGTATTGTCATATACCAAAGCAAAAGTCGCCATCGAATCGGTCTTGTGCAAGGTCATGGCGGGTACTATAAAAAGAGATTCCGAATCCAGATAAAACCGTGCGATCCCGCTGGTGAAGTTTATTTCGCGGAAAGCGAATTTGTTAATGGCTGCGACACCCGAGGCGAATATGAAAGGCTTGGGTGTTCCAAGCTGCGCGAACACATCGGCCCTGATCTCTATATCACTCGGGTCGGAAGGCAAACTTATGCTCCCAGAAAACTCTTCCACAGTCTCAATCAAATCCTTAGGCAAGATGCCTGTGAAGACAATGGGGGAGCCTTTGCATAACACACTGGCCTCAAGCGTCTTATTGTCGAAGTGGTATCTGAGGCTGCCCTCGATGGTGTTGTTGTCCATGCGGAAGGAAAGGCTGTCTGTGATGAAAACCTTGTCCGAGACACTGATATCTGCCTTGAAATCCCGCATCGGAATACCTTTGACCGAGAGCGACGGGATGCAGACTGAAAGGTCGCCGGTGAATTGTTTTGAGTCCAGCGAGAAGTTCTTCAGACTTGACTCCATGCTGAATGGCTTGTTATGGATCTGGATGAATTCCGGGATTTGCATCAGGTCCCTGTACTGAGCCAGCCTGGCGAATTCACCGGGAAGCATGTGAACGCCCAGTTTCCCGGTAATCTCATTTTTGAACAAGTCCAAGGAGGCTGTAATTTCTGCTCGTCCGCCATCCGGGAAGGCCATGCTCAGATTATCAAGACGCATAATGTATTGATTGAGCGAGACAAGCCCTTTTATCGAGGTGATCTTAAAATCGCCGAAGGACAATGCAGGGATTGAGAGGTTTGCTTTTATTGTGCTGGAGTCAGGAGAGGATGCATCAAGATTGAAGACAAGGTGGCATGCCGGCCGGCCGCTGGGCGAAAAGCCCTCCTGCCTAAGTCCAATTATCTCCCGATATATCCTGGCACGCGTGAGATAAGGGATTTTTTTGAGCACCGACGAAGGGTTAAGTCGCGATGAGAGCCCCTTCTGTGACCTCCCCCCCGCCGGAATGAAATCCGGAACGGTGATGTTCTTGAATGTCCCGGCGGCGGAGAAATCGAACGGATCGAGGGTGCCATGAAGGTATTTTATCGAGACCTCATCTTCTTTTATATACACAGTGGCGCTGAAGTTCTCGATGCTTATACGGTCATTCATCCCCTCCTCCCCGGCCTCCGGGAAAAGCATAAACCTTGTGGAGCCGTCCTTTACCTCAAGAGAACTTATACGGGCAAGATAACTGCGGGATGGTGCCAGCGAGAAACCAAGCTTCAGTCTTTCAGCCCGGAAAAAAAAATTCTCCGTCTCTCCGGAGCGAAGCACAGGATTGCATAAATTTATCCCGTGTACAACCCCTATCCTGGCCTTGTCGAAGTCTATCTCAAGTCCCAGCTCACGCAACTTGACCCTGATGGGCCCGGCAAGCCCTTCGGGAAGCCCGCGCGTCTCAAGATAAAAGTCCAGAATACAGAAGACTATAAAAAAAAACAATGACGGGTAGATGATCAGTCTGCGTTTGTAATGGAGTTTCACACGATTTCTCATCGTATCGTACCTTCCCCTTTTTCAATAGCGCCAGACATCAAGCAGGTCAGATGCCGATTTTCAGCATCGTCTTGAGGAGTTTCTCCATGTTGGCCGGGGCAATGGGGCACAACGGCAGGCGATACTCCTCTTTGACAAGACCCTTGTTGGCCATAGCGGCCTTGATGGGGATGGGGTTCGTCTCGACAAAGATGTCCCGGAAGAAAGGGTACATGATTCTATGTAGGCTAGACGCCCTTATGAAATCACCGGCCAAGGCAGCGTCAACCATCTCCTTGATTCTCCCAGGTATGATATTTGACGCGACGCTTATGACACCTCTCGCCCCTAGCACCATCATCGGCAGCGTCAGGGAGTCGTCGCCGCTGAGCACCGTGATGTCGCAGGCATCGAGAATCGCGCTTACCCTTTCGGCACTGCCTCCCGCCTCCTTGACGCAGACTATATTCGGGTTTGCGCTCAGTTTGGCGATTGTTTCGACTGGGATTGGTATTGCCGATCGGCCGGGGACATTGTAGAGCACGACAGGAAGGCCGCACTCGTCCGCGACGGTTGAGAAGTGCCTGTAGAGACCTTCCGGGGTCGGTTTGTTGTAGTAGGGGGTGACCTGGAGTGTGGCATCCGCGCCGAGTTTTTTGGCCAATGTTGTCAAATGCACTGCCTCGGCAGTGGAGTTCGCCCCGGTACCGGCGATGATCACGCACCTTCCGGCAGCAGTCTTGAATACCGTCTCGATCACCTTGGTATGCTCGTCCACGCTGAGAGTCGGGGATTCCCCGGTTGTCCCGACAGGGACAATCCCGTCAACCTTGGCCTCGATTTGCATCGAGACGAGTCTGCCCAGAGTTTCATAGTCCACTTTCCCATTGTTGAACGGGGTGACGATGGCCGTATAAGTTCCAGCGAAATTCATGATCAAGCTACCTCCGTAAACTGTCTGTTCTCCATTTGGCTGTCAAAGCAAAATGCCTGCACACTTAAACTTAGTCTTAATGCTGGGGAAATCAACTCCTTTGAAGCGAAAAGGGGATAAAAGCCTCGGATGCCAGATTGATTTCGGCAGAGAAGACCTCGACGGCCGGCCCGGTGAGGAAGAGCTCGAAGCTTTCTGGGAGCAATGCGCCGCATCCGCAAAATTCCACACGCAAGAGATCATCGCCAATGGTCAAAAACTCAACCGGGGAGCTGAAAGACCAGAATATTTTCAAAGCGACTGCCGCAGCTGCAATGCCTGTGCCGCAGGCGGATGTCTCGGCCTCGACTCCGCGCTCGTAGGTCCTTATACGTACAGGGCCGCCCTGTTTTTCGGGGACGCAAATGAAGTTCACGTTCGCCCCTTCTGGAGCGAGCAATGTGGAGTTGCGGATTGCACGACCCTCCTTCTTGATGTCTACTGACAGTATGTCCCCACAGGGGATGACGACATGCGGCACGCCGGTATTGACTAAAAAGGCGGAATGATTGCAGATATCTATCTTGCGTGGCTCGCCTAGCAAGGGTATCTGGATCCTCACAAGCCCCTCTGCAATGACTTTTGTGTGCAGATCGCCGGAGGCAGTGGCGAAAACCGGGGAATCCCCCATTCCCATGTGATTCCTTGCGAAAACCGCAGCGCAGCGAAGACCGTTCCCACACATGTCGGCGACAGTCCCGTCGCAGTTGAAAAATTTTACCTGGACACACCCCCCCGAGGAGGATTGCGAAGCTCGCCGAGACGACAAAAGAACCAGGCCGTCAGCTCCTATGCCGCGTCTTCTGTCACAGATTACCCTGACAAAACACGGCTCGCATGGACACATCCCGTAAGTGTTGTCGCAGACGACGAAGTCGTTCCCGGCACCGTGCATCTTGATAAACTTATGAGCCAATGCCGAGGACATGTATGGCAATCATTTCGGCTTCTGGAAAAGCCTCTCGCCAAATTTCTCGGCTATCTCGTCCACGTTTTCCGTGGTGATGAGCAGATATCGCATGTCGAAGGCCTGCTGCGGATCCGTCGGAGCGGGGTCTTCGGTATATCTGGCATCAGGGTTGTAGGTTACAGCCGCCAAAACAAGACCGCCCTTGATGGCCGGATACATCATGCTGATCTCCGTGTTCATGAGGCAGAGATTCGGGGTCTTTTTGGGATCACGCTCAAACTGTTGCCAGATATTTAGTTTTGCCATGTCGTATGGCAGGCCTATCATGGTGATGACGAGATTGCACGACCTGTTCTGGTCGAGGAGCTTATTGAAATGTTCGGTGGTCATTAGCTCCATCATCGGCATGGCGAACTCCTCTGGCGCGCCTTTGGGCTTCTGCACCTGAGGCGACTTGATCGTGATGTTTGTTATGCTCGACCCAAAGCCCTCCTTGAAGCCGTCTATAAGGGTGGCCTGCCTGGGATTGACGGCCATATCATCCTCGACGATGATCAGCACGTTTGCGCCCGGCTTTACCTCGGCAATCTTCTTCCCAAGCACATAGGTCGAGGCTTTGGCGAACTTCATTTCATTCTCGATGAGCTTCTTGGTGTCGCCGCTGCCTAGATTCTTGACCAGAATAAGGACGGTGCATGCAACCACGACCAGCAGCAGAACGATAGCCAACGGCTTGGCCAATGAGTTGGTATGCTGTTTTTTCGCGCAAATGATCATGCCGACGAAACAAGCAACCATTACCAGACCGATTACGATGTTGTAAATCATGCTCTATTCCTCCTGAAAGGTATCATTTCCTTAGCCCCGGGCCGAACACTAAACCGACCCACCACCCTAACAAACAAGACCAATCTATCATGTCTTCAGCAAAAAGCAATCCCGATTCCATCAAAAAAACCCTTTTGCTGCAGAAATCGTCATAATCAGTTACGAAATTTTCAATCCGACTTGATATCGGGTTGACTAGCAAATCTTGATCCCAAATCAGTTTAAGTGTGAGTGCCTAACCAGGGGAGAAGACGGAGCGTGCAAATATAAAAAAGCCAATTTCGAGTCTTTTGTTTGACATTTGGACAGATGGAGCTTAAAAGTATATCGCTTTAGAGCCAGTTTCAAAGCTACCCGTGGCCGCGCTGTGCGGTATTCGCGCCAAATTGGTCTGCCGCCTATGAGGATTGGCGCGGAGATAAAGATTGAGCTTGGGTTAAGGAAAGGGGATCATATGGGCAGGCGAGTGGTAATTGGGGGTGTGGTTTTGCTTTGCGGGGTATCGGCTGGCTATATGCTTGGCCGACTGGGGGGCAGTCCAGGGGATCATTCCGGCAATGACTGCTGCGATGGCGGTGTCGAGGCTGCGGAGGCCGTTGTATGGACCTGTTCGATGCATCCACAGATCAGGCAACCGAAGCCGGGCCGATGTCCCTTGTGCGACATGGATCTTATCCGGGCATCGTCGGACGATGCCGTTGCGGGAGGCGTTCTGGTGCTGAAGCTTTCCGAGAGGGCGGCGGCCCTC
>JAFGFR010000077.1 GCA_016930955.1 Victivallales bacterium
ATGCTGCGCTCGATCCCCGGGATGACCGTGCTCAGGCCGGCAGACGCAAACGAGGTCGCACACGCATGGGCATACGCCGTCAAGGCCAACGCCCCGGTGGCAATGCTGCTCACACGCCAGAACCTCGATCCCCTCCCGCCGGAGCTGGCGGCAAAGATCAATATCGAGAAAGGCGCATACGTCCTCTCGGATGACGACGATTTCGAGATGATCCTGATCGCCACAGGCTCGGAGGTCAACACCGCCCTCGGCGCCGCAAAGATACTAAGGGCCAAAAACCGCAAGGTCAGGGTCGTCTCGATGCCGAGCTGCGAACTCTTCATCGCCCAGGACAAGGCGTACAAAGATTCAGTGCTGCCGCCACTATGCAAGGCCAGGGTCTCGATCGAGGCCGGCATAACCTTGGGATGGGAACGGTTCGTCGGAGACAACGGCATGTCCATCGGCCTCGACACCTTCGGTGCCTCCGCGCCATACGCCAAACTCGCCGAGCTCTACGGATTCACACCCGAGAAAGTCGCAGAGAAAATCGAGAAGAAGTTCTGAAGTTCGGGAGTGGGGCGTTCTTTTTATTGTATCCTTGCTACGATACTTTGCTGCCCGAACAGGAATGGGATGAATAACCGACAATCCATCCGCAGACCGGGACATGACTACACATGGCCGGGCGACTATTTCGTGACGGCATGTGTGCGCAGTCGCGACCCGCTGTTGGGTGTAGTTGACGGCGATCAGGTTGTTCTGTCTGTCCTGGGATCGATCGTTCTGCAGGAATGGACCGATTTGCCGAGACGGTTTCCCTTGGTTCGTCTTGATGAATTCACAATCATGCCAAACCACGTGCATGGAATCATCACGATTGTAGGGGTGCCCCTTCTTGCGGGTACCCGTCGCGTTGATCAGCCAGATCGGGTAGACTGCGGGGGAAGACATGCGACCCGTTGTGGTTCGCCGACGGTTCGGGCGGGGGCAAGCCCCGCCCCTACGCCCGCATTGGGTGCCATCATCGGTGCATTCAAATCCCTGTCGGACCGGCGTTGCAGGCAGACCACCGTTGCAGAGAAACCCAACAACGGTTCGGGCATTTATGGCAACGCAATTTCCATGAATACATTATTGGCGATCCGGACAAGTTGAACCGAATCCGGGTTTACATCCGGAATAACCCCCGAACCTGGATGGAGGATCCGGATTACAGACCAAGCCGAAACGATAAGAGCAGCAACCGGATGACAGGAGGGTTGGCTGACTCAATTCGTTCGAGTTTATTTTGTATTCCGTAGGTCTTCGATAAGTTTGCCAGATTCTTGGTCCATGCCCAATATTCATGACTGGCAGAGAAGCACCACTGCGGAGCATTCTATGCCCTCACCACGGCCGCAGGGGCCCATCCCCTCTGTGGTGGTGGCCTTCACCGAGATGCATGAGATATCCGAATCCAGTGCCTCGGCGAGATTGCGTCTCATTTCGGGGATGAAATCGGCGAGTCTGGGCTTCTGGCAAACTATTGTGCAATCGAGGTTGACGACCTTCCATTCTTCGAACTTCTCACTTGTGACTACCTGCCGGAGAAGCGAGATGCTGTCGGCATCCTTGTATCTCGGGTCGTTGTCAGGGAACCACCTGCCGATGTCGCCCTCGGCCAGCGCACCGAGAACTGCGTCAGTCACCGCATGGGCAAGCACGTCCGCGTCGCTGTGACCCAGCAAACCCTTCTTGAAAGGGATATCCACACCGCCCAGGACAAGCCTCCTGCCCTCGGCCAACCTGTGGGCATCATGCCCGTGACCGATCCTGAACATGTGGCACATCCTCCGAAAGTTTTGAACCTGGCCCTCCAGTGCGAAATTCGCAACACCGCCAGGTGAATCTCACCACGCCTCGACGGTGTAGTTCACAGCCTCTTCAGCGGCACTTCTGCAGGCCTGCTGTATTCCCCGACGTCGGGTGGTCTGCTGGTCTGTCCATATCTGGTATTTTGCCTTCCCCTCGACCCTTCTTGCCGGGACAAGCGGCCGTTCCCGTCCCGGGATGGTCACCTCGAACTCAAAAAGCAGTTCAATCTCCCACTCTGCACCCCTGAATGTCTGGCTGTCGTCAAAAGTAGCTGTGGAGGTCGTTGTCGTCTCGACCTCAATGACCCTCCCGTGGATGATGCAGTCCGCCTCTTTCAAGCTTGTTACCTTCACCGAGCCATCCCACTGGAACTGCTCCACCAGAGCCTGTCTCAGCTCCGCAGAGACAAAAGGCTCGAGGGTCTCGTTGATAATGGGAGCCACGGCAATGCTTTTTATCTGCGGATGCATTATCGAGCCCATCTGATACCCACAGGAGCCGAGAAGCGGCAGCAAGGACACAAGCAGGATATTGAATTTCAAACGTGTGCTCATTTTCTTATCTCTCCGGGTTTCGAACGTTTTTTAAGGAAATAAAGCGTGGCGGCGGCGAGCGCGAGAACGATGACGAGCATGGATATCCACGGCATGTGGCCTTTTCCGACTTTGGTCGGCTCGGGTCGGGCGATGGTTTTTTCCCCGGATGCCGGGATTCCGGGCTCTGTTATCTTCTTCTCTGCCGCGACGGTCTTGTCAAGCTCCTGCCCCTTCTTCTTGTCGGGGGATTTATCCCTGGATGCCTTGTCGTCCTCCTGCTCCCTTGTCGCCTGCTCCTTGATCTTTTGCTCCAGAGCCTCGATCGCCTGCTTGTCGGGTTCTTGTGCGCCCTCGATTTTGGTGTCGGAAGACTTGTCCTTTATCTGCCTTTTATCGGGTTTGTCGGCCGGAGGACCATCGGTTTTTTTCTCCTCTCCGGCCTTGCCCTTGGCCGCCCTTTCCTCCTCGATCTTCCTTCTGCGCTCCCTCTCCTCGGCAACACGTTTGTCTCGCTCGACCTTCGCCAACCTCCGCCCCTCCTTCTTGGCTTCACGCCTCGCGTCACGCTCCATCTCGGCATTCTTGCCGTCGAGATCAAGATCCTCTATCGGCAGCATCCATTTCCCTCCGCTGGCCTGCGGGGCGATGAGTATTACCTTGGGCTCCGCCTGCATTTTACCGATTGGATATTCGATTGCCTCTCTTTCGATATCTTTCGGCGGCTCGTAGTCGGTCTCGAGCTTCTTCAGGTGGGCGACAGCCTTGTCTGCATATTCACTGGACGGATACCGTGCCATAAGGTCATGGAAATATCTCGCCGCAGCATCAGGGTTTTTCCTCGACTCGTAGAATTCCCCGATCTCGTAAAGCCTTTTTGACCTTACCGCGTCGGTCTCCTGTATTGACTGCTTGATCCATTTCGTCTCGGGGTCGTCGGGGTACTTCTCCAATGCCTGCCGCAAAACCTCCTCGGCCTCGCGGGCATACATCCCGTCGCCGTCGCCCCCACGGGTCGACAACTGAACCAAGGCATTGGCCAGCTCGAACCGGGCGAACTTGTCCTCAGGCGCGTCGGGATGCTGACGCATTACGTCCCTGAAACTGTTGAGCGCCTTCTGGAACTGATCGGCAGCAAGATACATCTTGCCCAGATTGAGCTTCAACTTCGGGGCGAAATCAGCAAAAGGAGCCTGCTGCAACACAGACTCATACACTTCGATCGCCTTGTTGTCGCTTTTTATCCATGGCATCCATGATAGGATCACATCGCGATGCCCCTTGGCGAAGGAGTTGCCTATCTCATACTGCTGACTGATCGCCTCGGGCACGTCAACCTGCCCAGGAAATCCTGCGACCAAATCCCTCAGGCACTGGAACTGCTTGTATTTCTGTCCCGCCTTCCCGTAAGCCTCGGCAGCGGACTGCAGAGCCTGCCTTTTGATATCCGGGGAGTCGGCGTAGAGCCTGGCAGCCATGTAGTAGTCGCCAGCATCCCTGTGCTTGCCGGCGGACACGGCGCCAGCAGCTTTCTCAAGTTCCTTCGCGGCATCTTCGTCAGAGCCGGACATGCCAACGCAGAAAAAAAACGCAAACACAACGCACATCACGCGCCAAAATGCCGTCATACCACATATATTCGAGCCCGAAGCCATTCGATAAAACCCTAATTTGAACGTGCGTATTCAAAAAACCCACTAAATCTAGCGCATATGCCAGATTTTTCCACAGCACAGAAGCAAAAAACTTTTCTTTCGCGAATTTTGCAACTCCACAGCCACAGGACGCTGAGGCAGGAAAGGGGGGAATAGTGTTCAGGAGCAAATTTCAAAACTACCCGTGGCCGCGCGGCCTGCTATTTTGAATGCAAGGCCACGCCGATGCGGGAGTGGGCATACCTGTATGCTCTGTCCCGACCGCTCCGGCGTGGCATTCGCGCCAAAAGAGCTTGCGCCCAAAGGGGTTGGGGCGGAGGAACGGCATGCGCCACTGCGAAATGGCAGGCACAGACAGCCTCGGGTATGCACCAGCCATTTCGCCGCACCGTCTGCCGCGCCTGCGCC
>JAFGFR010000078.1 GCA_016930955.1 Victivallales bacterium
CCCGTTTCTTTTCAATGAAATGGAAATGCGCACTTGGATAGGTCTTCTGAAGCCTGCGCGAGACAATGGCGCGGTATGAGGTTTTCTGCGGGTCGGTAGCCTTGGCGCCCCATGTAAGCGATCCGCCCAGGAACGCCACGGTAAGAGTCTCCCCGGCAGTGGCACGCTTGTCAAAGTCTTCAAAAGAAGCCGCTCCACATATATTCATGATACAAACTCCTAATGCAAAAAAACAATAATTAAATATATTTCTCATTTTCGGGTTCTCATAAATAATTATTGTTTTTCAGTTCTCTGAGCTGGTCGGGGCTGATCTTCCCGTCCATGCAGACGGTGTTGTGAAGTCTGGTGTAGGTCTGCCATCCTCCCGCCACGTGCGTTGCAAGTGTCGATACCGGACGGGTGGTGGTGACCAGCCAGTCCATAAGTTTTTTCTGCATGTGCCTGATTCTATCCTGATGCTGAGGGTCAAAATACAGGTTGGTCATTTCCCATGGGTCATTTTTGAGGTCGTAGAGTTCTCCGAATCCATCGGGATATTCTTTGGCGAACATTTCGAGCGGGTAATACACCATCCTGAAATCGCCCTCCCTGACACTCTTGCTCCACGCGAATTCAGTCACGCCGATGTTGTGTATTTCCCGGTTTTCCCCTTTGAGCAGGGGTGTGATATCTTTCCCGTCGCTGGTGAGCATTGGTTCGATGCCGGCGAGAGAACACAGGGTTTGCGAGACATCGACTGTCTCGACGATTTCCTTTGAGACGTGGCCGGACTTAAACCTTCCCGGGCAGCGCCAGATAAAGGGTATTCTGGTAATCGCATCGGAACTGATTCCCGGCGCCTTCTCAATCAAGCCGTGTTCGGTGGCGAAATCACCGTGGTCGCTCGAATAGACGATTATCGTGTTTTCTGACAGCCCGTTGCTGTCAAGCCATTCCATGATCTCGCCGACGGCGAAATCCACCTGTGATATACACCCGAGGTATCCATGCAGTTTGCGTTTCCGCCCGGCCTCGTAGGTCTTGGGCTCGAACTCGACCCAGTCAAGATTCTCATAGCCCTTGCGCGAGGCGACTAAATTCGGCGCCTTGTGTACCATCTCGTAGTCTGCATTTGGCGGAAGATGGATTTTTTCGGTATCGTAGAGGTCCCAGAATCTTTGCGCGGGACAATATACCGAATGGGGTTTCGGGAAACTGACATGAATGAAGAACGGATTTCCCGCGTCACTCGCCTTGCTCATGAAGTTGATGGACTCTGTCACTGTCCACCCCTCTGAAGTCTGCCGGTAAGGCTGTTTGGAGGGGAACCCGTCCATGCACTGCCCGTAAACACCTTTGCGCCCCGAGGATTCCTCCCATGCCTGAAGCCCGTCATTCGCCTGCAGGAATGCCCGATACTCAGGATTCCCGCCAATACTGCACCCGCTGACTTCCCGAAAAAAATCCGTGTCGTCCTCTATCCAGTATTCAGGGCAATGAATCTTCCCCACTGCGGCCGTGGCATACCCGAACCTCCGGAAGTGGCCGAACATGGTCGGCAACGGTGGCTTTGGGCCTCCAAGCCCATAGTACCCGTGATTGTGCGCATACTGGCCTGAATGGAAACACATTCTGCTTGGAGTGCAAATCGGGTTTTGCGTAATGGCAGCGTCAAATCTGACGCCCTCCATCGAGAGCCTGTCCAGGTTAGGTGTCTTGACATCGGGATGTCCCTGATGCTGCACGACCTTGGCATTGTGCTGGTCCGACAGGATGAATACTACATTGGGTTTCTTTTCCGAACTCACTTCTTAGCTCCTTTGCTTATAGAGCCGATTCTAAAATGGGCTCTATTGTTATTTGTTTCATCGGAAAGCTCTGACTTCTTTTTCAAGTTGTTCAACTTGTTCCGGGTTTTCCGCTCTGGCGCAGATGTAGAGACCATCCGTCCCCAAAGACTCAAAAATGGGTCTTATCTCCTCCGGTTTCACATTGACCATCTCCACGGACTTCCCGGCTTTTAAAATGCGCCTGTAAAGATCATACCAACTGGGGTCGCCTCCCTGGGGGAACCCTGGTTCGGGCGTCCACTCGATGGCATCCAGGTCTTTGATAGTCAACAGGGAATCCAGATGATGCATGGCTGTGGTTCCATCGAGATGATAAACCGAGTAGTCGAGCCGGCGGCACTGCTCCTCAAGAACAGGTATGACAAATTCATCGAACATATCCCTGGAGATCATGCAACTGAAATCGCACTGCAGTGTAGCCGTTTTTCCCGGCCCCCAGTTGGAAAAGGCGATATATCCGTTGGCGCCGTCAGGGGAACGGACATTTTCATGAAAAATCCGGAAAGCATCCAATTCGGCCCGGCAGATTGCCGCCAGCCAATCCCTTACCCAGTCCGGCCTCTCGATCAGGTCAATCAGCAGAGATTCATTACCGCGAATGGCGGCAAGAGTATCCAAATTGTTGAAAACAGCCGGAACCGTGACCATGCATATATCCTTTGCAAGCTCTTTGGCGACGGCGACAGATTCCATATAGTAATTTATCCAGTGACTGTTTTCCCAGTCGATATCTGCCGTAGGCTCATGATTATCCGGGTTGTCAATACATGGTTCATACCAGGTCGTATGCGGCTCGACATGCATTTCCGCCCCAAAAACCGGAGCCAGATCGCAGCAGCCGAGACCCGGTGAAATCATGGGGAAGGCATCACCGCCATAGTATATTTTGGCCCTCCGATATAAATCGCGCCTGATCCTGTAAAAATGGTCAAGCATGGGGTTGTCGGAGGCGGGGGGAATTGGTTCCGGGAAGTTGTCGATCGGCTTTACCCGGGGAGCACCTACCGCGAAAATAAAACCACTGTGATTCCACCATCCTCGATAGTGGTTCAAAATCTCATCATAGTCATGCCTAATCCAGTTCATCATTTTCTCCAGGAGTAATTGAATTCAAATTAGTTGGAAAACTCATGCGGCTTACATAATTCCGCCATCCGCACTTCCCGTTGTTCTGCCTTTCCCATACTGACATCAGACCGACAAGCTCGCGGGTTTGCGGATCAACATAGGCGCGCAGGCACTTAATGCAACGGCCCCCGACAGCATCGCGCGTGATCTCCGGCTGACGGCCAAACGGCGACCATTTCACTCCGTCCCTGGAAACATAGTGCCAAATTGACTGTGGAGGCCAGTCATCGCTGATCCGCGCATGCCATCTGTCGGAGCCGGCATGGGTAACAAAAGGGAAAATGCCATTCCCGGGGAATTCCGGCAGCAATTCGACAATGGCGCCGTTCTGGTCGCGCAAGAATCGCCATGGTCCCTGCAGGGATTGCGCTTCCAGCGCGGTGAGTGTGATGCCGGACCAGTTCAAGTATATGCGCCAGGAACCGTCCGTAAGCTTCACGATCACCCCTCCATCGCTACGGGGCTGGCGTTTGGTCTCTTGTTGGATTCTGGCGGCCTCGGTTTCCGGTTCACCTTTGAGCATGCCGAGATAGCTCCAAGTTCCCGGCTTCCCGGTTTTTGAAACCACCAGAGCGGGGAGGAGATAGGTCCGCCCCGGCAGATAGTCGGGACAGACACAGCAAAGCAGCACGTACCCATCCTCCGGCGTGTAGGTCATATATGGCCGGGTGAAGCCGCGCGTCGGAGCGAGCTCACCTGATCCGTCGAGTGCATACACATCATTGATAAGCGTGCCGTCGAACATGATTTCTTTGCTTGAGAGTTTATCAATTGCCGGTCCGCGCCGGACGAAAATGGTGCGGTTGGCGGAAC
>JAFGFR010000079.1 GCA_016930955.1 Victivallales bacterium
CGGTGTCCTGGATGACGGTTGCTGGCAGCGCGACGGTATCCGGCTGGTGAATAAATTTGACGGCAAACCACTGGAGCCGGAAAGCCGTGCCTGGATGGCTTGGGATGATGACGCCCTGTATCTGGCCGTGGAATTCGACGAGCCGGAAATGGATAAGCTGAAGCTGACGGCCGTGAAAAGGGATGACAATGCCTGGGCAGATGACGCTGTCGAGTTCTTTTTGTCGGCACGTGGTTTCCCAGACGAGTACCTGCAAATTGTCGTGAACGCCGACGGCGTGGTCTTCGACGGGATCAAGAAGGAGACGGCACCTGCAACTGACATTGACGTGGACATGCCGGTGACAGTCAAATCCACCAAACTGGCCGACGGCTGGCAGGCAGAGATGAAGATTCCATATGACGGTTTCGATGAAAAGCCACCAAAACTCGGAGACGTGTGGCGCGTCAACATAATCCGCAACCGCCGCGACGGCGGCCAAGGAGGCCCGTTCGCATTTTCCCCGACTATGGGACAGGGTCACCATAACAGGTTTTTCTTCGGGGAAGTCGAGTTCACAACGGGAGAAAAAAAATGAACATGGATTTTGCGGGAAAACTGCAGGTTGGCATCCTTATTTTGGCGGCGATTGCCGTTCCGGTTTTCGGGCAGACTACAGATACCGCCGCGCCTCCAGACTCGCGCGCGGATGCTGCTGTCGGGGCATTGGTGAAACTCCTGCCCGCCTTCAGCCCTGTCGGATTCTCGTTTGAGCCAAAGGAGATTAAACTGACCGCGGATCACTCGTTTACCATCGAGCACCTCCGGGGCGTGGAGATTGACCCGACGTTTGCCAAAGCTGTCCAGCTGCCAGATGATAAAACCAAGGCAGAAGACACACAAGCAGTCCCGAAGCGTTACGTGGCTCAGGATATTCGCCCATTTCGTTTGGACCTGTTCACCAGCGAGTTCAACTGGTCAGGGAATCATGTGCAGGAGATGAACAACTATGCCGCGCTTCACGGATTCGGCGTCGTGGTGTCTCCTGACCCCGAATTCAACCTTCCGCCGGGAACCCAAAAATTACAGTGGCATCCGCAGCCCTTTCCTGATTGGCCAAGCTACTTTGAAGTAAATGGAATCCCGTGGGGACGGTATGACCGGTTTGCCGAGAGGGGGCTCGACACCGTCATCAAGGATCTCATCCCCTATGCACCCGACCCGATTCCAAACACTATTCGCATGCTGGATATCGAGGAGCAGACTGCTCTGCTGACTCCAGACAAGCTGCGCGAACAAGAGTGGTATCCCTCAAATGGCTCTGAAATAGAAAAACAGGCTTTCGAAAAAAAATACTATCAGGGCTACGCAATGACTTACATTGCAAGAGTCAAGGCTATGCAGCGGCATGGGTGGGACAGTGTCGGCATTTACCCTCAACTGTGGGGCACAGGTTACTGGGCGCTTAATAATTGGTACAGAAAAGACCGCACGACAGATGGACTGCCTGTTCCAGGCCAGGATTGGACATGGGACACATTCGCAAAGGATATTGTAAAGACCCAGGATGTTTTGTATCCGGATCATTATGTCTACTATGCTACCCCGACTCAAGTGCCTTACAATGTGGCAAGGAATGATTACGAACTCGCTCTGTTGAAGACATTGCCGCCGGAAGACCGCCGGCCGTTCAGGCCCTACTTCTGGCCTCTGCTTCATGGAGGGGACCATACTTACTATTGGTGGACGGAATTCCCCCTTCCTAACGAGGAATTCAGGGCTATGTTCTTCTTTAACTTCATGTCGGGCGCTGATGGATTGGTCCTTTGGAACTGGGTGGGTTTCAATCCCCATCTCCCTCGTGATATCGCAGGCCCCATCGGAATGACGGGAGTGACAGGTGTGGAAGGAAGAGGTGTGCAGTTCGGCGAGGATTTCGAGTTGCCGCCCAAGGACGGTATCGAGGCGACAAGATTTTCCCGATACGACGGTGTGATTGTCAAGGCGATAGAAGAAGAAGCTGACGGCACTAAGATGGTTCTTTTCCAACGTCCGGAGTGGGCGGGGGCATTTTACAAGAAAACCCCCGCAGGCCCGGTATACAAAATGGAGAAGGACTCGTTTATGAGCCGGTCACGCATTATTACCGAGCCCGTCGCCGGAGCCGTGGAAGGGCTGGCGCTGGTAAAAGTTGTCGAGCCGATTCTCCGTCATGGCGAGGTCATGATCGATATTCCAGCAATCCGGCAGTTCATGGAAAAAGAGCCCCTTGTGCGCCGGGTCAAACTCGGCGACATTCACCTTATCGCCACTTATGACCCGTTCAGCGTGTGGTGTAAGGAATATGGCGGAGGTGGACGCGAGATCGTTTTGAACGACTTTGACGGGCATCAAGGCCTGACGATGAGACTGCCAGCCGATGAACAGGTCCGAATCTTTGTCCTTCGAGAAACAACAAAAACCAACGAGAAATAAAGGAGGCATATTATGTAATATTCAAATTCCATTGTCCTGACATAAAATTGTCAGTGTTGCCTTTTTGTGGATTTATGAGAAATGGAGAATAAAAATGAAGATGAATTTTGCGGGAAAGATGCTGATTGCTATTCTAATGATGGCGGCGATTGCCGTTCCGGTTTTCGGGCAGAAAACAACAAGTTTCGAGACCAGGGCGACGACTAGGATTGACAGTGCCGACCCCGATAAATGCATATACAGCGACTGGGCGCATGATGTGGGCAACCGTCACGGGATGCTTTCCAGGACCTTGATATCAATCACAGCGGAGGATATCGCGAAAATTCCTGAAAAAGCCAAAATCGTAAAGGCGGAGATGAAGGTGCAACCCCATAGTCAATTATACAGCACTCCCTTGACGCTGAATCTGTTTGAGGTGACGAAGGATTTTGATGTGACTAAAGCAACGTGGAACTCCCCGAAGGACGGTGAGACCTGGGACGGCGGCGAGTATGACAAGACAAAGCGAGCTGCATTCGCTGTTATTAAAACCCAGGAAGAGCTTGGGAAATGGCTGAGCTTTGATGTCACGAGTATGGTCCAGGCTTGGGTGAATAGTCCGGGGAAAAGTCGCGGGTTGATCATGGTTGATCCTGCCGAGAAGGATGGTGGGGCGTTTTCATACATCCGCTTTCAGCGTGGCGTTCCCGTTAAGTTTGAAGTAACTTATGAATAAGGCCCCCGGACAAGCATTTGCCCAGATTTTGGGATGACGGCTTTGTGGCAGGATTAAACTACAAAGGTGTTTGCCATAGTCTTATCCGAAGGAGGCAGGTGTTGTGAATTCAGTAGCATTTGACAAACGCGGGTTCTATCTTCATGCCAGTTGGCTGTACGAGTACCCCTTTGCTGTGCGCACGTGGTCGCACGGCGAATATGCCGGGATGTTCCATTTGCTGCGGACGTTCGGCATGAACCAGGTAATGATCTGGCCCATGACCGAACTGGCGCCACCGCCTCTTTCGGCAAACGACCGAGAGCATTTGTCGGAGTTCAGGAAAGTGGTTCAAATGGCCGAAGACCTTGGACTTGAATGCTGGCTGGTGTTCTGTGCGAATTTGAGCACGACCGATGCTGTCCGGGCGTGCTCGATGATAAATCGTGTGTTCTACCCCAACATGCGAAAATTCCGGCTGGATGATTCGCAACAGTTCGACAGCTACATGTCACATCTTTCCGACATTTTACGGTGCCTCGACAACGCAGACGGCTACGTCTTTATAGACGGCGATCCTGGCGGATACCCCGGGGCGATGCCGGAGGACTTCATGAGAATGCTACATGGCGTACGCGGCATTTTGGATCAAAGCGGCCGGGAGCAGCGCCCGAAGATCGTCCCGTGGGTCTGGAGCGGATGGGGTGCCGACTGGGAAAAAGAAGGCGTGTGGAAGCCGGATTTGCGCCGGCTTGTCATGCCCTTTCTCAAGGCCCTGCAAGCCGGCCCGCCGGGCGAACCATGGGAACTATTGCCCGGACGGAGTATTCGGGAAGGACACGCCAACGGGCGAACCAACTTCGTCCTGACGGAGGAAGTTGGCCTGCTTCATCGCGCTACCCTCATGACATACGAAATTATTGAGTTCGAGCCGACACCCCCTGCATTCGTGATCCAATTCGACGACATACGGCGCGTCATTCGCGAAGAGATAGACAAGGCAAACGTGGTGAGAGGGATCATGGGCAATGCCCAGCAGCCGGTTTCAGCCTTACACAATCTGTTTTACTTTGCACGCTGCGCTGAATCGCCAGAGTGGCTGGATCGTTCAGACGAGTCAGCTCTCCATGCATTGGCCGACATGCTTGGAGGCGAAGCGGAAGTCCTCATTCCAGCATGGACGGCTTCACGTAATCAACTTGACAGAATTCCCTTCGATTTGGCTCAACGGGTGCAAAACGGCAGACTGAAATCGGAAACGGCGCGTATGATTCCAGGCGGGGCAGACATGTATCTGGGCATTCTCTCGGAATTCGTCCGGGCACGCGTGGAGATACTGCGGCAGACTTGTGACACACCACTGAACAGCAGCGATGCCGCTCAACGAATCGCCGCTGCATCTGTGGCGATTATCCGATGGTGGTCTCGGCATCGCTATGTTTTCACGGGCGCTGAAAGCCCAGGCTTTAAATGGTCATACACACATCAGGTGCTCATGCAGCCACTATACGCATGGATAAAACAACACGGTCACTTGATCTGTGCGGATGCTCATCACCAGATCTACTCCAGGATTGCAGATAGTGGCCTAATCGACCAACAGACGGCGATGATTAATACTGAAACTCTTCTGCGCGATCCGGTGTCAGGATTTATCTGACAATAATTGAAGAGGGACAAAAAGAAGGCTATAGTCCGTCAAGGTTAAAGTGACATCCAATGATATGTAATGACACAAAAGGGTCTTATTGAGACTTACAGTTTTTCAACAATAGCCGGGGCTCCCGGAGGAGGTGATGAATGATTACAAGTGAAATTCAGTGGGAAAGCCAGATGAACGTACGGAACGCAGGGGCAGGCCCGACGTGCGGTTTGGTCTATGAGGCTAAACCTCTGCGCCGAAGGCGCGGAGGCTTCACCTTGATTGAGCTGCTCGTGGTCATCGCCATCATCAGCATCCTTGCCGCGTTGCTCCTGCCAGCCCTGAGCCTTGCCAGGGATGCAACACGAAGTACCGTCTGTATAAGCAACCTAAAACAGATTGGACTTGCAATGGGTAATTATCTGCATGACTATGACGATCGTTATATGATATCAACAGATGTGCCAAGTGGTTGGTTTATCTGGGCCGAGAAGCTCGGCCCCTATCTTGGCTTCGAAAGCAGCCGTGTCCCTAATGGCTATTGGTACGCCCCTTATGATGAGGCTCCGATTTTCCGTTGCCCTTCTGTGAACAGGGAGGCTTCGCATCACGGTCGCATTCAATACGGAATGGCCGACTGGAGCGTTTGGGCTCCTCGTATAACGAACGATTACACCCCCCTTCTCCCACACAAGGTCACCCACCCGACGGAGCGTTTTTTGGTTGCCGAGACGAATGATGCCGCCTGGGAAGCCGGCACGGCATACTACATAAGAGACCCCTTTTCGCTT
This sequence comes from Victivallales bacterium, assembly GCA_016930955.1. GTDB lineage: Bacteria > Verrucomicrobiota > Lentisphaeria > Victivallales > JAADHT01 > JAFGFR01. Next base: position 5,585 of record JAFGFR010000079.1, read on the forward strand.
GCAACCAGGCATATGACCAAATTCTCCAATGCATTGTATGTCGATCTTCATGCACAAAGTTATGGTAACACACACGAGCTTAAACTCCAAACTTTTATGGACCGGTGTAATAAGGAGCCGTTCAATTGGGATAATGCGCCGTAGAGGGGGAGCCCATAACATTAAGCTCATAACGCGGTTCACGCGGAGTTCTGAAATCGGCTCATCGGTTATCGTTTCGGTTTGGCCCTTCTGCGGCAGCACGGGAGGGGGCGTAGCCGTGGTACATCTTAAACGCCCTGCTGAAGTGGAAGAGGCTCGAGAAACCCAACGACTCGGCGGCCTCGCCGACATTGCACACGCCCTGCCGAAGCCAGATGTCGCCCGTCTGCAGGCGCAGACGGTCATGGTATTTCTTCGGGGAGCACCCGGTACGCTGGATGAATATCTGCCGGAAACGCCGCTCGCCAAGCCCAGCGATTCTCGCCATCTCACTCAAAGAAAAACCATCAAGACGTTTGTGCATCTCTGCAATGACAGCGTCAATCTCGTTCTGATAGGGAGTTTTGCGGATTTCGCCGTCCCAGAGGGACAGCCAGCGATAGAACATGGTGCAGAATACAGAAGAGGCAAGTATTCTCTTGACAGAGGATGCCGAGACGAGGAATGACTGGCATTCAGCCAGATCGGCGCTGTCCTCTTCCTGGAGCTGCGGAAGCCTCATCACTTTGTGCAACGGGAAGGGAAGCGATCCGTACATGTTGAACTCAAACCACCAGAAATTCCAGACCTCCCCAAAACAAAAGTACCTCTTGAGCTTGTTTTCCTCCACAAAGACAAGAGACGATCCGTCGGCCTCGATTTTACCCATCCCTTCCAGAACCATATTCCCCGTGCCGGACAACGTCCTGATCGCTATCAGACTGCCCGGGGACTTCCATCCCTTGACACAGTCATAGCCCGAGACCGCCTCGACTTCCCAGATGGTCTTCAGCTCCGCACTTCCCACGAGCGAGCCGCCTGATGCCCTAACACATTGGTTCTTCATGGTTTACACCTTTGACAATACCACAAGAACGACAATCTCCATGCAGCCAATTTCAATACTCCAAGTGAATTGCGTTGGGAGCGCAGAGGCGGCAGACGGTGCCGCCCCGGCTGTCGATTTGAACCAGGCGAATGATCTCGTATCCGAGAAGTGCGGCACCAGCATCTGTCAACAGAGGGGAATAAGGACGCAAACATGCAACATCATCCCCGAGCCTAAATCGGTTGCCGCCTTCCTGGAAAACCGGGAAAAGCTTTTCAGAGTGAGGATCATAAAGGACAGGATATATATAGCGATCAATCACTTTGCCCAGACGAACATCTTCGAAACCTTTTTTGCCAGCCTCGATGCCGACGACGAGCTCCGACGCGTCATAAGGCACCCGCTCAACACGGGCAAAAATAAGGACATAGGTGTCTGCATCAAAATTGCCCTCGATCTCCATGGGGAAGAAGTTTGCATATATCAGGCAATCCCCGCTCCCGTAGGAAAGTGAGTCGTGAAGCGCGTTGCCTCTGGCAGGGTTCCACATATAGTACAAATCCTCTCGAAAGAAGTGCTTCACATGGTAGGGGCTGAAATGGAACTTCCTATGGTAGTAGTCCCCGATGAACGGCGACCTTCGCGGCGGAATGAAACAGAGGTAGTCGTTGAAGACGCACGGGGTGCCGGGCTCCACCACCCTAAGCGGAGACAAAAATCTTTTCAGTTGGCTCTCCCTGTAGAAAGGATCGACAATCCTCAAGGCCTCCCAGGATGCGTTGAGCAGGTCAGCCGTAAGCACTATGATACAAAAAGCCAGAATCCTGGGCTTCCCCATAATCCACTCGAGTACAGGGACGAGCATGAACGCAGAAAGAGGCGCCATGAAGGCAATATACCTCACTTCGCGCCGTAGAATCACATGCATGAACAAGAATGCCACGATCCACGATACTGCAAGCGACCTTTGAAGCCTGTCGCCGCATTTAAGCGACATGACAATCCCCGGGAGCACCAGAAGCGAAGTCAAGAAACCGTAAAATGAGAAGTTGGCCAGATATAGCCAATGTTGTGTGGCGGCAGAATTTTCTATGTCGCTTCTCGAGTATTCAAGCGCCTGGACTGCGGGTCGAACCAAAAAATGGCCATCAATCAGGCTATCCTTGAGCACAAAGCACATGAACAGGTAATAAATTGCGAAACTCGCAGCAGAGCCGCAGACAAGCAGCGCCATGTGCTTGAGTGCCGCGGCAGTCCTTTCCGAAGGCTTGAACAAGGGAACAGCGTGCGCAACAATCAAAACCAACCAGAAAAGGCCGAAAGTCTGCTTCAGCAGCGCCGCGAGTGCCCCGAAAACAACCAGGGGAACCCATACCCTTGCACACATACGCCCCCTTAGCTTGTCGGACAGAAATATCATCGCCACAAATATTATCCCGGGGAAAATGTCAATGTTCATGAAAGCCCCGTAGGAGAAGAATACAAAGTTAAGCACCGCCGCACAGAAAGCGGCCAGCACAGGCCAGCAAAAACCATGCCTGATCGAAAGAAGCCAAAAAACACCCAGAAGATACAAACTATGCAACAGCGCCATGGTAAGATGGCAGGGGCGCAGATCCATCGGGTCCAGCCCCAGCGCAATACCCGCCAGCCGGGCAGGAACCATGACTACCGACAACATCGGCGCCATATGGTCAAGATACGATCCGTAACGCCCAAGCAAATAGTCAGTGTTCATCAAAACATCAAAACTGTCGAAATACTCGACATCCAACACCCATGCCGACCACAGGAGCCAGAAAACGCAGGCCAGCAACACATATGCCGAGATAAGAACAGGAGGCGGTCTCAAAACTCCGCGTGTACCGTGCCGGGAGCACAACAGGTTCGGCAGGCTGTGCGGCGAAACGGCCGGCGCATCCGGCGCATACCCGCATGCCATTTCGCCATGGCGCATGCTGCACCTCTGCCACAACCCCGTCTTGGGCGGACACAGGTAGCTTTGAAATTGACTCGCAGTTTTTGAAGTTGGCTCCACAAAGAAAATCTACCGGACCTCGCGGATTTTACCTTCATTCATCTTCATGCCTTTGTGCCCTCGTGTAAGATTATCTTGTTTTTTGATTTTTACTCTTCTTTGCCCCCAAACGTGCCGATCTCAGCCTTCTTTGCCTGATCCCACAGTTCTTCCATCTGCTCGATGGATGCTTGCTCCGGGGACACGCCTTGTCTTGCCAGTTCGTTTTCTATATGCTCGAAGCGTCTTTTGAATTTTTTTACCGTGCGTGCGAGGAGCTCCTCGGCGGAAAACCGGCCGCGAAAACGCGAAAGGTTGACCACAGAAAATAACAGATCGCCAATCTCGTCGTCAACAGCATCGTCGTCTTTGGCGGCCAATGCACAACGGAGCTCACGTAGCTCCTCCTCGACCTTGTCGAGTATCTGCTCCTGGGACGACCAATCGAATCCAGCCTTCGCAGCCTCGATCTGATAGTCACGCGCACGGTTAAGCGCCGGAAGATGACGTGGAATCCTGGAGAATCTGCGGGGCGAGGCTCCAATGCCGCCCTTCTCCTTGCTCTTGACCTCCCTCCATATGTCCAAAACCTGCTCGGGGTTTTCAGCCTTCTCCCCCGCAAAGACATGTGGATGCCGCCGGATCAACTTCTCCGTTACACCCTTTATTACCTCGTCAAAATCAAACAATCCCTTTTCCTGAGCCATCTGCGCATGGAAAATCACGTGCATAAGCAGATCCCCAAGCTCCTCGCACATACCAGAAGGGTCGTTGTCATCGATTGCATCGAGCAGCTCCGCACACTCCTCAATCAGAAACTCCTTCATGGAAGAGTGGGTCTGTATCTTGTCCCAGGGGCAACCCTCCGGGGACCGAAGCTTGGCAAGCGTCAGGCAAAGGCGCTCAAGTGGGGCTGCATCAGGGAAGTGGATCATCTTTCACAGGGGTTCGTCATGGCTCCGGCAGACCTCAGCTTTTGTCCTTGATTGCCTCTCTGATCTCCTCTGGGATTTCCTCGATAGAGGAGAACGTCTGCCTCTGACCGTCTATTATCACCGAATAGCTATGGGTGAATTCCGGCACATCATCGAGGTGCTTGATCTCCTCCCTCAGCTCGGCAGGCATCTCATCAAGAGAGTTGAACACAATATATTCGTCTTTGTGTTTGATGACATATTTCTGTGAGGGAGGCCTGATGGAAATGGGCATTGTATGAGTCACTCCCGTAGGGTCGTCGCTGTCCAAAAACTTCACGGCAGGAGGCTTGAACTCCTTCTTCTCCTTACCCAAAATATTCTTGAAGACATCTCCAATTCCCATAGCCAGCCCCAAAGATTCCAATGTTACAAAAGCCCGCCAGAACAAAACCTTGACCCAACGCGGGCAAATATAGCCCGGAATGGAGCAATAGCAAGCAGAATTGCTCTTTTCTTCCCAAAAAAAATACAGAGGAGCCAATTTCAAAACTCCGCGTGAACCGCGTTGGGAGCGCAGGCGCGGAAGACGGTGCGGCGAAATGGCCGGCGCATACCACAAACTGTCTGTGGCAGATATTAGAGCCAAGGTTATCTGAAGCTAGAGCAGCGTGATGAACCAGACCGACCAGGCAGAAAGACTTATCGTGGCTATCGCTATCCCCCATAACGCAAGATCGTCGCCGCTGTAATGGTAGCTCTTGTCGGCTATCATCATCCTGGCCGCAAAACCCATTATCAGCGCAGGCGGGGCGAGAACACCGAAAAAGAAGATGCTGAGGACTGCGCAAATGAGCGAGCTCTTAGCCAGTGGACACTCGCTGAGATGCTGAAAATGCCTGTTGTGCCTCCTCCCGCGGGGACGTAAACCTGCACGTCTTATGCCGGCACTCGAGGAGTCTGCATAGCTCGGGGCAAGACCGGAGAGATGAGCCTTAAATGACGACGAGGCCATGGGATAATGGAACACTCTGCCACATTCACAGAGGTACTCCCCATCCTCGTCCACCATGTACTGCTTGCTGCAGTGCTGACATGTGTATATGTAAGACATCTCAAACCTCCAATATCAATTCTGATAATACCTTCTCGATTTCATGCCCCACGAGTTCCGCCTCAGCCTTGAAAAGGCTTCCGGCTGCCGCAACAGGAGCATCCTGACAGGGAAAACAGCATGAAGCATGCCAAAGGGTTAATTTCAAAATTAACCCACAATTGAAGCGGCGCTGAAATACAAGCACCGCGCTCCAACTGTGTCACGCGGCTTTTCTGCACATAACGCTGCGGGGATTCTACTCCTCGATAAGGGAGAGTCTTCTGAAGTATGCCTCGATGGCCTCGCGGTATTCCTCGGGGGCTTCAGGCGGAGCGACACCCTGCACCTGCTCCGGCGAGCCCTTGTCATCCGCTCTGGTGAAGGCAGGGCCCTTGAAAAGCCTTTCGATCGCATCTGAGCCGCCAGCGGACACGCCTCCGCCTCCAGAGACTCCTTCCGGCATGAGCATCTGCATCAGTTCGGCAAGCATCTGCATCTGGCCTGCCGGGGACTCCGGGCATGCCTCCTGAAAAGCTCCTGACAGCATCTCTATAATCTGGGTTTGTGCGGCAACAACCTGCGAGTCGGTGGCCGGCCTTCTCAAAAAAGCCACCACCTCGTCCATCACCCCCCCGGCACCACGGAGAAGTTTATAGGCCGGAGGGCTCGCAACAGCCAAATCCTCAAGAAATGAAAGATAAAGATGGATATCTCCCTGCTCGTATGCCAAATCAAGGGATCTAACTTTGTAGTCATCCTCCCCCCAGTCGGGTTTGTGGCGGTCGAGCATGCGCGTCTTCTCGCGCAGGTTCTGCTCCTTCTGGATCACCCTGAGCAATCCAATGATAAATTCGGCATCAATCTCTTGTGGCTGGCCGTCCGCGGCATCCTGCGACTTGGATTTGCCAGAGTCGACAAGCATGTCGGCCCACATGGCAAAATTGTCGCCCATCGCTCTGGACATCCCGATGCTTTTCGTGGTGAAGTTTTCAGCGATGCCGTCCTCGAGTCCCTTCAGCTCGCGGCGCATCTGCTTCTCCTCCATACTGTCGGACACTGCCTTATAGGCCTCTATCCTGGTTCTGGCGAAGTAACCTGACAGGTCGTCCTGTATGTGTCCCGCGTTCCGACCCGCAACCTGCTGCTCGGAAAGCAGCTCGTCCAGCCGTATCCTGTTCTCTCCTTCGATGTCGCCCGGCGGCAAACCGATGATCGAGGGCAAAATCACGCCCAAGGCAGCAGAGATGCCCCTTTCGCGTTCCGACTCCTTTCTCAGGCGCATGACAAAGTTCTCCAACGCAAGAGATACAAGTGATTCCGAGGAGCTCCCGATAAGCTTGGAAAGTTTTTCTATCAACCCTTTCTGGCTCTTGACGGCACTTTCCATGCTATCTCTGCGCGGGTCGGCCCCAAGGCTTCCGGACGCATTCTCAAGAGCTGATGTCAGACTCTCCATATCGCCGGAGGAAACATCCTTGAGCTCCTCGGCAATCTTTGACCATTCCGCCGCGGTGCCATCCGGGAACTTCTTGTTCCTTAATGACTCCCTCAAGGTCTCCATGACCTCCCTCGACATCCTCATGAGCTCGTTTTTCTCCGCCATCTCGCGGGCAATCTGAGCCTTCAGTTTCTCTCGCGTCTCGGAAGAGGACAACTCCTCGTCAGGCAAGCCAGCGATATCCTCGTTGAGGTAAAGCGAGTTCTCCTCGCGCCTGACCAGATCCTCAAGCCTCGCGGCGATTTTCTCCAACCTCTCCTCCAACAACCTGAGGTGCTGCTCATGGCTTAAAACATAAAACTTATAGGGCACCGAGAAGGCTACATTCCTGCCGGGATAATAGTCCAACGCAAACGACCTGAGAACAACCAGCGAACTTTCAGCTATCCCAAGCATGTCAGCGGCAAACACAAACTCAGACTCGAGCCTGGTGTCACTCTTTGTCCCGGCACCAAGATCAAAATCCCGAGGCTGACCCATGCCAGCACCCGAAGAGCCGCCGTCAATGTAGTACTCGACACCAACAGCCATTACCCCGAAGTCGTCCTCGGCGACAACCTTGAGTTTCAGAGCCTCGTCCACCAGCACGGCCGAGAAGGCTGACAGTCCAGGGCATTCAGTGAAGGGCGCCGAATCATCAACCACGTCAACCCTGAGATCATATGCCCTGGCCGGGCAGAACCCCAGATCGTCAAGCCATTCGAAGGATATTATCTTGTCTTCATCCGCCTTCACTCCAGGATATGCGAATTTCGTACCCAATACCTCAAGGCTTGTAGTCAACCCGTCCTCAACCTTGACCGCCGAAATGAGATTCCGGCTCACGACACCCTCGATCGAGCATCCAGCCCCCCGCAGCAGCTCAAGGACATTACTTTCAAGTCTCCGGGCGACCCTGCCGCGTCCGGTGTACTCAGGATATTCTATCCCCGCATCAAGCGACAAAAGCGCAGGGCGGTGCACCGGCCTGACTTGCAGAATCCCAGAGGCATCTCCAGCCCTGACCCGGATGTCACAATCCTCATGGACACTTTCAAGCTTGAATTTTGCTTCCCCGTTCTCGAATAAAGCACTGCCCGAAGCATACCCGGGAAGCCCGTAGTGCAGCCAACGCGGTCGCCACACCGAACGGGAATCAAGGCCGACACTCAACTCGGCCGCCTCCCCCTTGGGAACATAGCACGGACTCTCATGACCACACAACACAACAAACGTGTACCTGCCGATAGAGGCAAAAGGCCGGGACCAGCGCCGAGCCGAATTCAACGCCGCTTCAGGAAAAAACCAGAAAAGCAGCGCACACGCAGCAAGCAACACAAACATCACACCGCAAACTGCCAGCGCCCGCCTCATCGAGATGTCCCTGCAAAAGTCCATCCCGCTGGTCTGCTCGGCTATCTTCCTTATCGCAGCCTCCTTGAGCTCCTCAGAAATGCTCCCGTCATCGGCGCTGTCGCTCTGTGCAAGCTCGACCGCGCCAAGAAGCCTGTCTCCTAGCTCCCGTCTGCCCCTCTGCGCCTCGCCCGCCACCCACGAGAACCCCCTGGCCTTTAAA
>JAFGFR010000080.1 GCA_016930955.1 Victivallales bacterium
ATCGTGTGTGTGCTGGTTTCCGACGATGCAGAAGTGCCCCTCGGGAGAGATGTTGAAATGCCTCGGCTCGTCTATGTCGTCGCACTGGAAGCCCGACAGGGAAACAAGCCCGTCTGTTCGTCCTATCTTGTAGCATGCTATCGAGTCATGCCCGCGGTTCGACACGTACAGGAACTTGCCTCCGGGATGCACCTTCACCTCCGCGACAAGATTGGGATCTGCGAATTCCGCAGGCAGCGTGCTCGAGCTCTGAAGCAGCTCGAGCTCCCCGCTTTCACGGTCGTGCCCCAGAACCAACACAGTGTTGTCCAGCTCGTTGGCGAGATACGCCACATTTAGAGATGGATGGAACGACAGGTGCCTCGGCCCCGCCCCGGGCTCCGTGGCGAAAAAACTCGTCTCCTCGGAATCCAACTCACCCGTATCGGCATCAAAACCGTAGATCATGACCTTGTCTATCCCCAGATCAGCAACATAGGCGTGGCGGTTGTCGGGGCTGACGTTTATGCTGTGGGCATGGGCTCCCTCCTGCCGCTTTGCATTTGGGCCTCCGCCGCTATGACGTACGACACTGGATGCCTCGCGGAGCGAGCCGTCGGTATTTATCCTGAATGTCGCCGCGCTGCCGCTGCCGTAGTTCGCCGCCAGCAATGTCCTGCCTGTCCGGTCAAGGGACACGTGGCAGGGGCCGACACCCCAGGAGTCAACCTCGTTGATAAGCTCAAGCCTCACTTTCCCGGATCCGGGATGCCTGACAACAAGATATGCTCCCAACCTGCCGGGGTTGCGCTCTGCTATAGTGTACAGACACTTCCCGGAACTGTCAACAGCCATAAATGTCGGGTTGTTTGATTCGCATGCCAGTTCCGGCACACTCATCTCTCCGGTAGCACAGTTAAACTCAGAATAGTAGATGCCTTCTGAAGGGGTGTTCGCCGTGTATGTCCCGAAAAACACCCCGCAACTATGGACATCCCGGCCCGCTTTCTCCTCTCTCGCTTTTTTCATCACGGAATTTTCCTTGTCCCTGTAATATCAAGACTTTATCTGTCCCCGTCCCCAAGCCCTGCAAATACTGTTGACAGTATCTTCACGGCAAGCGAACTCTTGCTCTGCAACCCGAACTCGTGCATCTCGCCTTTCCGTGAGATCATTGTAACGGCATTTTCCTCGCTGTCAAATCCGCGTCCGGGAATACCGACATTGTTGGCCACTATCCAGTCCAGGTTCTTGGACTTCAGCTTAGCACGTGCGTTATCCAGGACATTTTCTGTCTCTGCCGCGAATCCCACCAGCGAATACCTTCTCTCGTGCCTCCCGAGCCGCCCAAGTATGTCCTCTGTCCGCTCAAGCTCGAGAATCAATCTCCGATCGGTCTTCTTAAGCTTCCCTGGAAACTCTGTCACAGGACGGTAGTCCGACACTGCGGCGCACATGACAACAACATCCGCGTCCGTAACTGCGCCCAGCACCTCGCCAAGCATCTCCGCAGCAGTCTCGACATATATCATCCGGGTCCCCGGAACTGCCTCCAGACTCACCGAACCGCTTATCAGAGTCACATCATGACCCCAACCCGCCGCCACCGATGCCAGGGCATAGCCCATCCTCCCGCTCGAACGGTTCGAGATGTACCTGACTGTGTCAATCCGCTCGCGCGTCGGACCCGCCGTGACCAAAACCCTCATCACAAATAACTCCTCCATTCCAACCCAACACCCGCAACACCTATATTTTAACCCAACTAATATATTCCGCAAGCCAATCTTCGCCACCACGCTCTTTTGCCGCGAATGCCACGTCGGAGCGGTAGGGACAGACTAAACAGCCATGCCCACAAATAATCCAACTTCATCAATTGTCGGCTTTGCAAGAGTGTGATTCCCGGGTTAGATTGACAACTGCATCTGCGATTCCGGGACTTACCGGATTGGCGCTTCGATTAAAACCTGACAAACATAGAGGGATAGATGATGAAGGAGGAAACGGAGTTCATATCGTTTTTCAAGCCTTGCATAGGCGACGAGGAGATAGCGGATGTGACGGAATGTCTGAGGTCCGGATGGTTGACCACAGGAAAATTCGCCAAGCAATTCGAGGCGGATTTCGCAAGCTATATGGGTGCGGAATTCGCAGTGGCGGTGAACTCCTGCACCGCGGCGCTGCACCTGGCACTCGAGGCCGTGGGACTGGGAGAGGGGGATCTTGTTCTTGTCCCGACCTACACCTTCGCCGCCACGGCTGAAGTTGTGAGGTATTTCAATGCCACACCCGTGCTGGTTGACAGCCGCATGGACGACTTCAACATGGACATGGGGAAGGCGCGCGAGACGATTTTGAGGGTGGCCTCAAACGAGAAGGTCGCCGGGGTTCCCGAGGGGCACAATGGGTTCAAGGCCATGATCCCTGTACACTTCGCCGGACAGGCAGTGGACGTTAAGCGCTGTGCCGATCTGTGCAGCGAGTTCGGCTTAAAATTAATAGAGGACTGCGCCCACTGCTGTCCCGCGAGATACCTCGATGCCGACGGATCATGGAAAACCGTCGGGAGCAGCGCCGATATCGCATGCTACTCGTTCTACGCCAACAAGACCATCACCACCGGGGAAGGCGGGATGGCGCTTACCAACAACGAGCAGTGGGCCGACAGAATGAGGGTCATGTCTCTTCACGGCATCAGCAAGGACGCGTGGAAAAGGTTCTCGAAAGAAGGTTCGTGGTACTATGAGATAACCTCCCCGGGCTACAAGTACAACATGTCCGACGTGGCGGCGGCGATAGGGGTCAACCAGCTCAAGAAGTCCGATTCCTTCCATGCGGCAAGGAAGAGGATTGCAGCCGAGTTCACCGAAAGGCTTTCCGGGATTCCGGGCATCGTGCTTCCCGTGGAAAGAGAAGACGTCGAGCACTCATGGCACCTCTATATCATCAGGATCGAGGAGAATATCTGTGGAATATCCAGAAACGCCTTCATCGAGAAGCTCAAGAATGCCGGGATAGGCTCGAGCGTGCACTACATGCCCTTGCACATGCACCCCTACTATGCCGGGAAATACGGATATGAACCCGATTCTTTTCCTGTGGCCAAAAGCCTTTATCAAGGTGCCGTGTCGCTACCGATCTATCCCGGGTTGTCCGATCAGGCGATAGACAAAACCTGCCGTGAGATAAGGAAATTGACCCGGGGCTCTTGAAATTTCACGCTGGAAGTGTTCAATTGCCCGCAATCCCAAAAGAAGGGCGCTCTTAAACAACAACTCAGGGAATGGAATTTTGCGGATGTCCTCGAAAAACGGCTCTCATTACAGTTTGGTGCTCGATATTAACTACAAAATCGAGAAGCTGGTACAGATGCTCCTCCCGGTGCGCACCGTGCTCGTTTTCATATCGAGCCTTGTCACCGTCGCTCTTTCCTTCCTGATCGCCTTCTACGTGCGACACGACTTCTCATTCTTCCAAAGGGAGGCGGAGTTCATACCCAAGGTGCTCCTTCTTGTAGTTGTGGTCAAGATGACCGTATTCTTGCTTTTCAGGCTATACGAGGGCATGTGGCGCTATGTCAGCATAACCGACATGTCGAGGATATTCGCGGCCAACCTCATCAGCAGCATCATCCTGATTCTGGCGATTTATTTCGGAAGAGCCGAATATGCTCCGGGATTCTCCTTGAACGTCATGGTTCTCGACTTTCTCGTCTGCTTCCTTGTCATGTCCGGGAAGCGCATATTGATGCGCATAATCAGGGAGTCTGCAGCGAAGGCATCCGGGCATCAGGATGTCCGGACAATAATCCTCGGCAAGCCCGACGGCATAAACAACCTGCTCCAGCTTTTCTCGGCAAGCCCCTCAAAAAGGCACATAATCGGTGTGCTATGCGACGATCTGCAGGCGGGACAGTCCCTCCGAGGCGCATCTGTCCTCGGGAAAACCTCCAGCGCCGCGAAATGCGCGAAGAAACACAACATCTCAGAAATGCTGTTGCTGCCGCCGTATTCCACTCCAGCGAACATAAGGAGAATCCTCAACGACCTGGAGCGGCGTGGGAAGACCTGCGAACTGCGCATGATCCCCTCTTACCTGGACATTGCCGACGGCGAGATCAGCGTGTCCCACATCAAGGAGGTCGAGATCGAGGACCTTCTCGGCCGCAAGCCTGTTGATCTGGGCAGAAAGGATGTCGAAGAGTTCGTCAGCGGGAAGAAGATCATGGTCACCGGGGCGGGCGGGAGCATCGGCAGCGAGCTGTGTTGTCAACTTGCCGCCTACCGCCCCGAGAGACTTGTGCTCTTCGAGCTTTCGGAGCTGAACCTCTACGAACTTTCCGACAAGCTCGGCGAGGCTTTCCCGGGACTCGATATTGTCAGCGTCATTGGCGATGTGCGCTCGCGGGACGACCTGCGCGAAGCCATGCAGAAAAACAAGATAAACCTTGTCTTCCATGCCGCCGCGTACAAGCACGTCCCCTTGATGGAGGCCAATCCCGCCATGGCGCTCAAGACCAATGTCGGCGGCACACAGAACGTTTCGGCGGTCTCCGAGGAATGCGGGATAGAAAGGGTAGTTGTCATCTCAACCGACAAGGCTGTCAATCCCAGCAGCATAATGGGGGCGACCAAGCGCATTGCGGAGAGGATAGTGCTGGAGAGAGCGAAAAGCGTGACGGATTTCGTGGTCGTCCGTTTCGGGAACGTACTCGGAAGCAGCGGGAGCGTGATCCCGAGATTTAAGAAGCAGCTTGCCAAGGGAGGCCCGTTGACCGTGACATCCAAGGAGGTTGTAAGGTACTTCATGTCCATACCCGAGGCGGTTGACTTGCTGCTTCAGGCATGCGCCATAGGCAACGACCGGGATATAATGGTCCTCGAGATGGGCGAGCAGATAAAGATATACGACATGGCGAGGAAGCTGATCGAGCTTTCCGGCATGGAGCCCGACGTGGATGTGGAGATCGTGATCACCGGGCTCAGGCCAGGCGAGAAGGAGTACGAGGAGCTGCTCACCGACGAGGAGAAGGTCGACCGAACACCATATGAAAGGATATACGTGGCAAAAAAACAGGCAGTCAACGCCCCCCCGGTCGTCGTCGAGGACCTGCTCAACGCGAAAGACACCCCCACCTCAATCAAAAATAAACTCGCCAGGCTCATCCCTGAGAACAAATTCAACGAAGCCCTGGGCAACCGTTGACCCGGGAAGAAGACCGTGCCTCCCACGCGGTTAACGAGAAGTTTTGAAATCAGATCCTGGAGAAAAATCAGTGCAATGATTTCGCGGCAATCTGCGGGTGTCTGACATGCCGTTCCTCGATGATGTCAACCTCGTTGAGCCAGAGAGCAAGGCGTGTGCGTCTCTCGTGGATGCATGGTTTGTCGCGAATTTCGCATCTCGAGTCTGGCCTGCTGCCTCCGCACGGGCCGTTGGCTAGTCCCTTCGGGCATGTCTCGGGGCAGATGTAGTGGCATAGCGGGAGGCGGCAGTAAGAGCAAGAGGGGCAGCCGGCAAATAATTTCTTGCTTAGCCTGTGCTCCCCGGGCGACAAAAGATGGTCACGCGAAAAAATCAAGCTGCACAACTTGTAATGCAGCTTCTCAATGGTGCCGCATTTGTCCGGGGCACGGGGACTGAAATGAGGCTTCGCTGCATGAGGCTCCTGAAAAAGGTTGTCGAACATGTAGAACCGGTGCTCCGGGGGCGCCATGTCGGAGTTCGCCATGTGGTTCAGATAGGCATCCCGCCATTTTTCGAAGGAGTGGAACTCCCTGATCCCCTCCTTTATCCTGTCGCAGGCAGTCATCATGTGCTCCGGACTGCTTATTCCGGCAATCTGTATCCCGCTATACCCCAAAAGCGCCAACCCGGCGGCCTGGAGCTGCATCCTGCGCCACTGCGCGGCGGCGAACTGCTGATAGCCATACTCGCCCTCTCTATTCAAAATCTCACCGAACTTGCGCGGGATATATACCCCTGGCATGACCCCTGACATGATCGCCTTTACAGTCTCGGGAGTGAGGAGCCGGATTCTCGCGATCGTCGGGTAATGCAGCTCACGCGAGTCGAGGTACCACCTTAGCTCCTGATGTTTCATCATATCCCATCCGGTCTGGGCCACGACAAACCCGGCACCAAAATTCAGCTTCTTTACAAGCTTGAAATATTGGGGAAATGAGTCGTTGGCGCTGTACTTGAATGGATTGACCACACAGCCCGGCAGAAGCGAACGATACAGATCACTGTCCGCAATCAGCCTCAGTGTGTTACAGCTGTCAAAACATGGCTGCCGATGCCCCCGGCCATACCCCTCACCCGAGACCGGGACAACGTTGGTCAGACCTGCTTCCGCACACCGACCCAGCATGTCGGCTATATCCTCCTTGGAGCTCCCCCTTCCGCTGACATAGACGACATGCCTGTCCCGGACTCCCTCCTTCAAAACTCTCCTTGCAAATTCCGCGGCATTCCATGAATTTACTGATTCAAGCCTGTCGGTCATCGCAAGCCCCGTCTCCAAGCCGCGGCTCTTATCCAATGCCTTAACCATCAACCGGACCTGCTCGACAGCCAATTCAAAATCCCTCTCCCTCGCCGGTGTGTCCACCTCGAACAAAACAACAAAGGTGCCGCTCTTAAGATTGCACATAAATCTGTTCGAAGGCTCGCTGAAGTCAAAATCTATCTGTGTCAGATTGCCCATGACTAATTTTCGTCTTTCCCGCTTGCTATGTCAGCTTGTCCATCTATTGTATATATGCCGTTCAGGACTCAGGCGGGCACACGGCCTCGCGTTCATCATGCCTGAGAAAGAATATATATATGGAGAGTTTTTTTATCAAATGTCCAAGTACCCGAAATACAAATATCCAGCCAGGATTCCGCTGGATAACAGACAATGGCCCGACAGGGAATTGAAACGGACACCGGTTTGGTGCTCAGTTGACCTGCGCGACGGCAACCAGGCACTGCCCATCCCGATGAACCCCGGACAAAAGCTCAAATACTTCGATATGCTTGTAAAAATCGGCTTCAAGGAGATCGAGGTCGGCTTCCCCTCCGCCTCGCAAATCGAGTTCGAGTTCATCCGCCGCCTCATCGAGGAGAACCGCATCCCCGACGGCGTCGCCATCCAGGTGCTCTGCCAGTGTCGCGAGGATCTCATGCTCCGCTCGCTCGAGGCCCTCCAGGGCGCCCGCCGGGCGATCTTCCACCTCTACAACTCCACCTCGCCCAAGCAGCGCGAGTACGTCTTCAACGCCACCAAGCCCGAGATCGTGGCCATCGCCACGCACGCCGTCGCCTTCCTCAAGGAGCAGATACGCCCGCTCGTCGCCGCCGGCACCGCGATCCAGCTCGAGTACTCGCCCGAGAGTTTCACCAGCACCGAGCTCGAGTTCGCGCTGGAGATCTGCGAGGCCGTGACCGACGTCTGGCAGCCCACCCCCGCCAACAAGATCATCCTCAACCTCCCCGCCACCGTCGA
>JAFGFR010000081.1 GCA_016930955.1 Victivallales bacterium
ATCCTCCCAGTATATCGCCCAATGCTTCAGAGAAATAAATCAGAGAAATTTGAAATTAAAGTGTCAAATTTAAATCAGGACTTGACAAAATCTCCAAATACCTCAATCACAAAATCATCAAATCTGCAATGCGGTGTTGCAGTAATACGGTGGTGAGATAAAACTCACGAACTTTCGCACTTACGAACTCCGCGCCGTCTTGTCCGGCATAGCTCCGAGAGCGAAGCCGGAAACTTCCCATTTTTCTTATCCGCGTTCATTCGCGTTATCCGCGGGGAAAAGAATTAAGACTGCCCGCTAATCTTCGCAGATCTTCGCTAATAAAGAACAAATATTTTCACAAAGACTTATTTGATGTTTAATTTCGTAGATAAATTTACCGTTCCTCATTTTTTGCTGACGCTTTCAGAGGGGCACGTTTGCGAAGCCCGCAAGAATTCCTGTGCCCATGGTGGGGATGAAAGGCGGGAGTTCATCTCCTCTGATGGTGCCGGGTTGGCCGTGGAGTTTTCCGGGTTCCTGCCTCGCCCCACGATTGTCGAGGGCGGGGAGGCTGTCGTCATACTGCTGGGCTCGCCCATATACGACGACACCACCGTTGATCCCACCTCCGCTGCAAAGGCGCTTCTGAATGACTTTGGCACAAAGACTGTCCTTGAGCTTCTTGACGGGGAGTTCCTGGCAATTAGGTTTGACAAGTATAAAGGGACACTCGATGTTATCAACGACCGGTGGTGCTCGATAGCATTTCACTACTACATATCTCCCGACCGGAGCATGTTCTGCGCGAGTCCATGCTTTTCATCACTTTGGGCACTTCTGAAGAATTTGGGCATGCTCAAGCTTGACCAGGAGGCATTATTCGAGTTCCTGTGGTTCCAACGTCTTTTCGGGACAAAGACACTGGCTCGCGATGTTCACTTCATGCCTGACGCGCATGAGCTTGTCGTGGGCAGCAACGGCATGTCGCTCAGGAGATACTGGACACGCAATTACGAGAAGAACAAAAACTCCCTTGAGTTCAATGCGCAGTATCTAGCCGATATGGTTGAGGAATCCATAAGGATGAAGGCTCCCGACGACGGTGCTCGCTACGGGCATTTCCTGAGCGGTGGAATGGACTCGCGTTCGGTCTTGGCAGCCTTTGGCGACAAGCCTCCTGCATGTTTTACTGTCGGCGTGTCAGACAACCGCGAAGTCCGCACTGCACGCAATCTCACCGAAACCATGGGAGCCGCTCATTATTTCCTCCAACTCCACCCCGAGCATTACGGCATGATCAGGGAGGCGGCTGTAAAAATCTCCGGGGGGATGTTCAATTACGACCATGCTCTCTTCCTGGGATATCAAGACCTTGTAGCCTCTCTGGCTGATGTATGCTTCAACGGCTACGGGTTCGACTTCATGTTCCAGGGAATGTACATCCCCTCAAGGAATCTCAGGCTCGCCGGAAGAAATCTATACCTTTCCAAAATGACCGAGCCTCCTGAAAACCTCGCCGACTACTTCATCGGCAATGCCTCATACCGGATAAAAAACGCCGATATCTGGGCCTTCATAAAGGAGCCTTGCAAGAAGGATCTTGCCGAGTTCCAGCACGACAGCATATCCCGGATAATCGAGCAGGGCAAAAAACTGACCCACAGCAGATATGACCTCTGGGAGTACATCACCTTCCACCATCTGTCAAGACACTACAGCTACCCCAACGTGCTCTCGATCAAGACATCCGCCGAGGCCAGAATCCTTTCACTTACAAATGACATCTTCGACCTCTACCTCTCGCTGCCTGTCAAACAGCGCTTCGAGGGGAAAATCGAGAAGAAGCTGCTCCAGATACTCGATCCGCGTCTCGCCGCTATCCCCAGCGCCAATACCGGGTTCCCGATAACTGCCTGCGGCATTGGACAGACTTTCCACCAGTTGTACAGCGCAATCCGCAGAAGAATCAGCCGAAAGGGCGATTATGAAGCCTGGACAGAAAGGACATGGCCCTCCAGAGAACACGCCCTGCGCAACCAGCAGCCGCTCAAAAACGCGGCATTGGATATCATTCGGTCAGATACACTCGAACAGCTCGACTTCCTCGATGTCGCGAAAGTCAGAGACCAGGTCCCAAGATGGCTCGACGGGGAAAACATCCCGCAAATAAGCGGCGACATCGTACAGACTCTCACGACAATGGGGACTTTTTTGAGTCCTGAAACGCTTGAGTTCTGAAGTTTCGTTGGGGGCAGGAACAAAGACATTAATTCATCTCCCCGCGAATCACGCGAATCTCCGCCAACAATGTGGTGATGCTGTAGTGCGGCAATGCAGTGGAATGCTGTTGTTTCAGAGCTTACTAATCGTCTCGAAATAGTCTTTGCGGCAGATACGGACGCTGGGGACAGCGTCCCTCCCGGCGGTTTGCGCCTGTATTTGGGAAGCCCATTGCGCGTCCCGGCGTAGTCAGCTTGCTGAAGAAGACGGATCCCCAATGGCCGTGTGTTTGCGTACCTCGGCACCGATTAGATAATTATGAGACGATTAGTAAGCACTCCAGGTCTTCCCCTTTTGCGGGACTTTTTTTGACCCAATCCATGAATTTCTCGATGTTTGTTTCGGATTTCGGATTTTATATTTTGAATTTGTTTAGGGTTTAAAGCTTAGGATTTAGTTTAAATTCACTCGTCGGTAGTGTTTCACTAGTTGCTTTAGTGTCATTAGGTTCATTGGGCGATCGAGCCCTCCGAACCACTGCATTAATGCACTACAGCAACACGGCATTACAAATGACATTTTATATGGAGGACGAATGTACATTCTAGGCATCAACACGGGGCTGAACTCATCAGCGGTCATAATGAAGGACAACAAGGTTGTCTTCGGCATACAGGAGGAGCGGTTGTCGCGTATCAAGAATCAGCCCGGCTTCCCTGGGCTGGCCATCAAGGCTGGGCTTGAAACGCTGGGAATCGGCATAGGTGACATCTCCCATGTCTGTATCGGGGGGAAATCCTCCAAGGTGGCGCTGAGCCGTCAGGACGATCTTGGCAAGTTTCATCAGAGGTATGGGGAGGTGAAGGGGAAATGGTTCGGCGAGACCGAGAGTGTTTTTGCGAAATTCGCAAAGAAGGGTTTCAGGAAGCTTGCATCCATGGGCAAGGAGAACGATAGGGAGAAGTTTCTGGAAGACTATCTCGATGAGCTTGGGATAACAGGGAAGACCCAGAGGTACGACCATCATATATGCCATGCGGCGTCCGCGTACTACGGTTTGGCGGGTGGCGGGAAGGAGAAGTATCTTGTGTTCTCGATGGACGGCGGCGGGGATGCCAGCACCAGTGCGGTCTTCATCGGACACGACGGCAAGCTCGATCAGATTGCCAGCTCCGACGCGTTCTCCCCGGCATGCCTCTACGCTCATATAACCTATATCCTTGGATTCCTCCCGCACGAGCATGAGTACAAGCTTATGGGCCTTGCCCCCTACGCACAGCCGAAATATGCCGAGGTGGCGAGGGATATCCTTTACCAGTTCATCGGCTTCGATCCAGACAACCCCCTTGTCTTCACCAATACTCCCGAATACAGCGATGTACGAAATTCGCGCGGCGCAGCGAAGCAGAGACTTGTCGAGGATCTGTTCAAGTCTGTCCTCAACCTGCGTTTCGACACCTTGGCGGCAGGTTTGCAGATGCTCGCCGAGGAGGTCGCCGTGCAGTGGATCAAGGCAGGGATAGAGAAAACCGGGATAAGGAAGGTGCTGCTTTCCGGGGGGTTCTTCATGAATGTGAAGGCAAACAAGCTCATATCCGAGCTTCCAGGGGTGGAGTTTGTCAATTGCTTCCCCTCGTGCGGTGACGAGACCAACGCATTCGGCGCGGCATTCCTTGGGTATCAGCAGTTCAAGGGTGATGGCTCCCCGGCGGTCGAGTTCAAAGACTTCTGTCTGGGAGTTGACGGTGCCTATGACATCGAGCAGGCAAAGGGGAAATATACCGATAAGGTAGTTTTCCGCAGAAGCCCGAATGTCAACGACGAGATTGTCGAGATGCTGGTCGAAAGGAAGATTGTCGCACGGTGCTCCGGAAAGATGGAGTTCGGAGCAAGGGCCCTTGGCAACCGCTCAATCCTCGCATCCCCAGACGACATCAGGATAATCAACAAAATCAACGCCGCGATAAAAAAACGCGACTTCTGGATGCCATTCGCCCCCGCAATCCTGAGGGAAAAGGCCGAGACACTCATAAATATCCCAAAATCTCTCAAGGCGTCTGGCTCCCCGTACATGATGTTCACCTTCCAGGCAATCCCTGAGAAGTCCGACAAATTCCTCGCCGGCATACACCAGAGCGACAAGACCGCCAGAGCACAGATCGTGGACAAGGACATCTACCCGGATTTCCACGACATCATCGCAAAGTTCGACAAAATGACCGGCATACCCTCTGTCCTCAACACCTCATTCAACCTGCACGGCTATCCCATCGTGCTCGGCACATGCGACGCCGTGGATGTCTTCCTCAATTCAGAGCTAGATGTCCTGGTCGTAGGGGACTACGTGATCACGCGTACCCCCGCGAATAACGCTAATCTAAGCTAATAAAGAATAAATATTTTTACAAAGAGGAAACGGAGGTAAGGAAGGGAAAGAGTAAAAACCACTAAGAAACACTGTTTTGTTTTTCACCGACTCGATTTTCTCCATAAGCATAGCCATTACTCAATTACTTTCCCGAACCAACGGGATGGAATTGAGTAATCTCTTGTAAATACTCAGGTAATCAGATGTCAGGAGTCAGAATGCAGAATAGCCTTCGAATACGCATCCAACAACTTACTCACTTCCACCAACACTGCCGTCAACTCGGAAACATCGCCGTTAAATCTTCGAATGTTATCGCCGGTTCTTTCATTCTGACTCCTGAA
>JAFGFR010000082.1 GCA_016930955.1 Victivallales bacterium
GAAGTCAAAACCGATATCACCGGAGGCAAGCCGGCGGAGTATGAAGGCAGCCGATTGAGCAAGGCCGAGGCGGGAAAAAGTGAAGAGCCGACCGAGAACATCGAATTCGCGCCCAAGGCCGCCAAAGAGAAGAGGGAAGGTGAAATCTCGAGCCGGGAATTGGAGGTCGTGAAGCAGGCTGGGCTAGTCTCCGGGGCCGGGGTCACGGGAGAGGACCGGAAGAAGCATGCAGCCTCCATGACCGCGGCACCATTGGATTCAAAACTCAAGGCCGTCTCGGCAGATGATTCGCCTGAAGCCCTTAAAGACGCGCTGTCATCACAGCTCAGTTTCTCAATCGGCGACGGCTCCCAGCAAACCTCTCACGTCAAGATAGGTCTTGCGCGATATCAAGGTGGAGACTGGGACAGCAGCGGGTCTGCCATGATGTATCTGGCCCACCAGATCGAAGACCGGACGGGGATGTCCCTGGAAGCTTCAGACAAGGTCGTCGCTCTCTCGAGCCCTGATCTGATGAAAATGCCCTTCGTCTATATGACTGGACATAAAAACTTCGTGTTCACCCAGGCGGAAGTTCTGAATCTAGGGAAGTATCTGAGGGCAGGAGGCTGCCTCTGGGCCGATGATTCGACAGATTTTGGCGATGATAATTTCGACACGGCTTTCCGGCGTGAGATCAACCGGGTCATCCCGAAAGCTCGACTGGAAAAACTTGACAAGCGATTCCCGGCTTTCAGGACGGGCTATGACTTGACACGTGGGTATCTCGGCTATCAGGTCCCGCCGGGAGACAAATATCGGCTGGATTATATCGAGGGTATCCAAGTCGAGGGCCGAGTCGCAGTCGTATATACCCGCAACGATTATGGCGACGGTTTGAATATTGATCCGAATACGCATCCCCTGAACCCCTCCCTGACTGATCTGTCCCCGGCGGAAATGCAGGAGGGGGCGACTCAGATGGCCATCAATCAGGTCCTGTATTTCCTGACTCATCGGCCCGGGGTAAAAGCCGACTTCGCACGGAATCCTAAATTGAAACGAGGCGACTTGGGTCCGGATGCCGGCAGGATGCTTCCACAGGGGAAATCAAGGGAATTGAACATCCTAGACAAGGCCGAAAGCTGGCGGCTGGAGGAATGGGGCGACGGAGCCTCTATCAAACAGGAGGCGAGCCGCTTCGAGATCAATTTCTCCCTCGACAAAAACAAGAAGGTTGCAATTACCAGGGAAATGGGCGGAAGCATGAATCTGAGCACATCGGATATAATTGCCCTGGACGTCGAGAGCCATTTGAGCTGCGGCTCACGGATGGCGATCGGTATCGGCACGGGAGACAGCTACGTCGAGACCGAGCCGTTCTACCTCAAACCCGGCAAGAACAAGATTTTTTACCGGATGTCGGCAAAGACATTCAAGTCAGCCAAAACCAATTGGGAATATCGGGAAGCTCTGGAGGGGGCCTTGGCAGTCGAGCGCCTGACTCTGCTCATCTATTCCCCGGAGGCCGGACAAATTGATGTCGAAAACCCAAGAATAATCAACGAGAAATAAGCTGTATCAACAACATGCGCCGCAGATATGTGGCAAGAAAAGGATTTATGTATGAGAAGGTATGCGCTGATTGTTTGTCCGTCATTTCTTCTGGTGCTTGCCGGATGCTCGACTCCGGAAAAGACAGATGAGATTGAAACTCCGCCCCCACATCAGGTACATTGGATAAGGGATGCTGAAGTCCTCAACGAGATCGAGGCGCGGGAAATCGCAAGAGAAGCTCTGATCGACAAGGTGGACATGGACAAGATCGCCCTCGAGTCCGCGGCTTTCCACTCCGGCCCATGCTTTGAAATTGATTTCGACATCCCAAAGTTCTGCCGCAAAGGAGACAGGATATGGCCGGTCTACAAATCAGACGCTGGATCACGGAAGAATGATTCTGTCGTCCTGGTCAATGCGGAAACCGCCAATACTTCCTTCATAATCCTCGACAACGTCAGATCCCATCTGGTGGATTGCGAAATTCGCGGCGCCGGCAGCGGCGGCAGACAAATTGCCGTTCCCCTGAGCCAGCGTTGATATTTAAGGAATCAGGGCAGAGTCATCCTATACATTATTTTATCGGTGTATTTTATCGGTATCGTTAGCACTTAATTTGCTATTTTTAAATGATTTACAATGCATAACACCCCTAAAAACCCTATTAATCGCGTTTTTCAGGCCGGTTCTCGGTAACCGCGTTAAGCTGGGGTGTTCTGAGGCTAGAACCGTAGTTTTCGGCGTTTATGACGAAATCACCTTGAGGCTAGAAAAAACTGCTCGCGACGGATTTCCCCATAAATTAGCCTCAAGTGACCAGCTTAACGGTTACCAAAAAACTCAATTAAAGCCTGTTTTTGGCTGTTTCTAGCGTTTAACACTCTTATGTCAAACATGTTAAGTGCTAGCGACACCGATATAATTATACAAACTGCTGTATAGACCGTGGTGACCTGATTGCCGGAGGCATCGAGGGCGTAGTCGTAGTGTCTCGGGACGACGGCCGTGCCGGTGACGGATTTGACCTGCCCGTCGAGAAATCGCGAGGTTATGGTGGTGGCGCCCTGCGAGGTCACGGTGACCGCGCGGCCAAGGGGAGTTTTGAAATTGGCTCAATAGTTTGAATTTTTCATGGAGGGGGCATATATTCAAGGCAGTTGCCGTTAATGTGGATGAAATCGGCTTTTTTGGGTGGTCTCATGCCTGACGTGAAAGTGATTCTGGAGCTGGGGCAGAACATCTCCGTGCTCATGCTGCTGGTTTTTGTGGCCAGCCATATTTTCTACAGCTTCAAGAGGCCGCTAAGGCCCTCTGACCAGATATCTCTCGGGCTGATCTTCGCATTCATCGCATTTGTAGGCATGCTTATCCCTGTAGAATACTCCAAAGAAGTCTTCATTGACGGCAGGGTGATAATCGTGGCGATCGCGGGGATATTCGGCGGCCCCGCCGTAGGGATCACCGCAGGATTGCCAGTGTGCATCTACAGGATGTTCCTCGGCGGTGCGGGAGCGCATGCCGGGGTGCTTGAGATAGTGTTCTCGGTCCTCGTGGGTGTAGTCATGTGCAAGTTTCTTCGGGGCAGACCGCCGAGAGTTTGGCACTATATCGCAGTCGGCATTCTTGTCACAGCCGGAAGCATACTCAGCGGGTTTGCTCTACCCCCGGAGATTTTCCACCATGCACTCAGAACCCATGCCATGGCCATGGTCGTCTTCTATCCCGTGGGTACAGTGTTCATCGGCATGCTGTTCTCAATCGAGGGAGCCAAGCAGGAGGCAATGCTGAAATCAAGGTACAATGAGGAGAAGTACATGGAGATGCTGAAGAACCTCAGTGAGGGTTTCTTCAATGTCGCCATGGATTCGACCATACTGGATCACAATCTGGCGTTAAGCCGTATACTTGGTTTTGACGACAACACCAGTCTGAAGGGGAGGAAGACGGTGGATTTTTTTGAAAATCCTAGGCACAGGGAAAGATATTTGGCGCAGCTTGAGCGAGACGGGGAGGTAAGGGACTACATACTCAAGACTTTGCGTGCTGATTCTCGGCCTATGACCTGTCGTTTAAACAGCAGGCTGATCCGTGACAAGAACGGCAAGCCGCTGCGGATCGAGGGGACTATTTTCGACATCACCGAACAGATCAAGACACAGAAGGAGCTTCATGAGGCAAGGGCGATGCTGGCGGCGGCGATGGACCAGAGTCCTGTGGGGATAGCCATTGCCGATGCCCCTGACGGGAAGCTGAGGTATGTCAACGAGGCGGGAATTAGAATCGGCGGCAGGAGCAAGGCTGAGCTCGTGGATGGTGTCAGCATAGATGAATATGCGACCCGCTGGCAGGTCTTCGACCTCAACGGGCAGAAGATGGATAAATATAGCCTCCCCTTGACTCGCGCCATAGAATCGGGCATCCAGGGCGGCAAGGAGATGGTTATACGCCGTCCTGACGGCGACAGCCGCCGAATACTGTTCAACGCAGCCCCGATCAGGGACGAGAACAGCAAGATAATTGCCGGTATCGCCGTTTTCATGGACATCACCGACCTGAGGGCCGCCGAGGAGTCGTTGTTGGAGAAGGACGAGTTTTTGCGCACGACTTATATCGCCGCCGAGAACGTGGCCTTCATATCGACGGTTTTTCAGGGTGATGACAGGGTGGTTTCCGATTTCAGCCCTGGGGCTGAGAAGATGTTCGGGTACACCAAGAAGGAAATACTTGGAAAGTCAGTCGCCTTGCTGTACCCCGAGGGGATGGCAAACCAGATCCGGAATATACAGAAAGTGCTTTCGGAAGGCAGGTTTTTCAGCTCCAGCCAAACCGAGCTTTTGAGGAAGTCCGGGGAGAATTTCCCGGTGCTCTTCAGTGTATATCCCAGATTTGACTCCAGAGGCAAGGTCATAGGTTCACTCGGCGTGGTGCTTGACATCAGCCTGGAGAAGGAGATGGAGCGCAAGCTCAGGCATTCGGAAAAGATGGAGGCTATCGGACAGCTTGCAGGGGGTATCGCGCACGACTTCAACAACATGCTGGGGGTCATCAAGGGCTATGCCGACTTACTCATAGCCTCACTCGGGAATGACGAGCACAAGGAATACGCAAGAAACATAAACCGTGCCGCCAACCGTTCATCCTCCCTGACGGCACAACTCCTGGCGTTCGCCAGAAAAGGGCAGTACCAGCCTTCAGCCCTGGATTTCCACCATATAGTCAGCGAGACGGTCACGATGCTCGAGCACACCATCAACAAGAATGTCGAGATACACCAGATATTCAAGGCCGACCCGGCGACTGTGAAGGGCGACTCGAACCAGTTGATCAATGCCCTTCTCAACATGGCTATAAACGCCTCCGACGCGATGCCTGAAGGTGGCATGCTGACCTTTGCCACCGACACCCTTGACCTGGCCGAAAAGGACTGTCCGGCCAACTCCGAACTTTCCCCTGGAAGGCATCTGGAGGTGCTGGTGTCCGACACCGGCAAGGGAATGACAGAGGAAGTGCAGAAGCATATCTTCGAACCCTTTTTCACCACCAAACCCAAGGGGAAGGGGACTGGCATGGGGCTCGCGGCGGTCTACGGCATCGTCAAGCTTCACAGTGGGGACATCACTGTCAAGAGCAGCCCGGGGGAAGGCTCGACCTTCAGGATACTCATCCCCTTGTCCTTTGACCTTGCCGAATCCGAAAGGTCTGTATCAAAGGAGACCGGACTGAGCAGAAAAACATCCCGGAAAAAACAGACCGTCCTTGTGGTTGACGACGAGAAGCTTTTCAGGAAACTCGCCGAGGATCTTCTGGTCAAGCTTGGCTATAATGTATTGACAAGCTCCTCCGGGAAAGAGGCCATCGAGATTTACAGAAAATCATGGAGAAAAATAGATCTTGTGCTGCTCGACATGCTTATGCCCGGCATAAACGGGAAGGAGGCGTTCAGAGCCATGAAGCAAGTCAATCCCGCAATCAAGGCAATTGTCGCCTCCGGCTTCAGCACCGATGCCGATGCCAAGGAAGTCCTCGAAGAGGGCATTGTCGCCTTCATCGAGAAGCCATTCGCTGCAGCCGATTTCAAAAAAACGCTCTCAAAGGCCTTTTTGGAAGGCTCCCCGCGTGCCGCACGCCAAGGTAAAACGGGCGCTGACAAGCAACTTTAATTGCGAAACCCGCATTGATTTCTGATGACGTATATCGTATCTTACGCCAGGCAAGGTCGACAAAAGCCCATCTCCGGGCACGGGTTTTTGAGCAGGTGGAAAAATTCATTTATTCAGGAACGATATGATAAGCTCGACAAGGAAGGTGAAACATGGCTGATCAGCCTGGAAATGTAGCTCAGGACACGCACGTTGAAGACCTGACCATTGCCCCTGCGGAGCGTGAAGTCATCCGGCGGCTGGCGGCTC
>JAFGFR010000083.1 GCA_016930955.1 Victivallales bacterium
AGACAGGCGTTCGAGATGTCGAAGACAAGACAGCTCCCCGGGAGGCCAAGCATATCATGAACCATGCTGGCCGTCGCTGGCTCGAGGCAGTCCCTGCACACTGAGCACATTATCAGACAGCCGATGTCGTCTTTCGAGACCGACGCGCTGGCCAACGCCTTCCTGCCCGCAGCCGCGGCCCCCTCGCTCGGCAGGAATCCCTCGTTCCAAAAATAACGCTGCCTTATGCCTGTCATCATCTCCAGCCTGCCATCGCGCAGCTTCAGCTTATCGTACACAGGCGCAAGCCTCGCCTCGAGTTCCGCGGAACTGACCTTCACAGGCGGAAGCTCGTACCCCAAAGAGTCTATAGAGACATTATTATATAGCATTCCCAGCAAAGTCCCATTTGATAAAGCCCTTCATGCGACTATAGTGCAACGGCCTCTGTGTCGGGCTTTGGCGTTTGAAGTCTGGAATCTATATCTGTTTCGGGCGCATTCAAACGGATTTAGGGACAAATAAGAGGGAAAGTTTAGGTGTGCGGGAAAGCCTCCGTCGTCTGGTGGGGTGTATTCGGGGCTAGGTCACCCGAGGTAGAACGACGAGGCTGTGTAGTATTGTGAGCCAGTCTCAAAACTCCGCGCGGCCGCGTGTAGTTTTCAAATTGGCTCTTGTCCCCAATCAGGGAAATGACTGAGCGGCGATGAAACTCAAGCACAAATTCATGATATCATATGTCGCGGTGATCTCCGGGATTGTCATCATCGCCACGGGAATTGTCAACCACGAGGTCAGAGACCTCAGCGAAGCCAGCACCGACATCGCTTGCGAGGGATTGGAGGACATTGTCCGTGACAACCACAAGCTTTCCCGCCAAATACTCACCATGGTCGGCAAGAGCCGGGTAAGGGTTCAAACCCGGGCCGTCGCAGCAGAACTGAGAATCCTGCTGCGGTCACTTCCAGACCTCTCGGACATCACCGCAGTCAAGGGAAATCCCGAGATAAGAAAAGTCGCCACAGAAGACATACTGATCGAGATAGACGGGCATGAGGAGAGGGCGGGATATTTCGACCTCATCAGCGACGACGGATTGGCGATCATACATCCCAACCCAGAGGTCGAGGGCTGCAACTACTCTATCTGGAAGGACGAGTACCCGCAGATGTGGGAGCTGGTGGAAAGGTCATTCACAGAGGACGAGGTGTCAGGCGACTACACCTTCATAAACAGCGAAGGCCTGGCTGTGGATAAGTTCCTGGTGCTTAACAGAATCCCGGGCACCCCATTCATCGTGTGCGGCAACGTCGAGAAAAAACTCTTCTTCGAGAGAGCGCATGCCGCCATATCCGCGAAGGGTGATGAGAAAAAGTCCGAGGTGGAGAAGGCGATGAGGGTCGCCCTTGCAGAGAGCATGAGGGACTTCCGCTGGCACTGCACCGTCACAGGGACGGCGCTGGTATTAGCAGGTGTGCTTCTGGCGTTCTGGCAGGCCAGCTCGCTGACCAGGCCAATCCAGGACCTCTGCTCCAACGTCAGGAAAATCGGACAGGGGGACTTCTCGGGGCACATCACAGAACATGGCCCCTGCGAGATAAGCGAGCTTGCCGCATCGTTCAACTCCCTCGGCAGAGAGCTCGACAAGTACATCGAGAACCTCAGGCGAGAGACCGCGGTCAGGCAGGCAATGGAGAGCGAGATGGAGATAACACGCCGCATCCAGAATTCGCTTCTTCCAAGCGATCTGACAGAGGAGCAAAGGGGCAAGCTCCTCGAACTGCAAGCCAAAATCATATCCGCCAAGGAGGTCTCGGGCGATTTCTTCGACTTCTTCTTCATCAACCACAAGACCCTCGCGCTGATCATCGCCGACGTATCCGGCAAAAGCCTGCCAGCCGCAATGTTCATGGCCGTCACAAGAACTTTGCTCAGGATCCTATGCCTTGAGACAGGGCAGTCAACGCCTTCCGACATCCTCCGTGCCGCTAACGACTACCTATGCAAAGACAACGATTCCTGCATGTTCGTCACCACCTTCCTGGCATTCTACGACACTCATTCTGGCCGGATGACATTCGCAAACGCAGGACACAACGATGTCATCTCGCTAAAGGACGGCAAAATCGAACGCTTCGGCATACTGGGCGGCATAGCCCTAGGAGTCCTGCCAGGCGCAAAATACAAAGAAGACAGCCATGTCGTGAACCCCTCCGAGACCCTTCTCCTCTACACCGACGGCGCCACAGAGGCTCAAAACACCCAGGAGGAGCAGTTCGGAATCACCCGCATCGAATCAATACTCGCAAAATTCGACTCTCAAACACCACTCGGACAAATCATAGACTCCATAAACAAAGAACTCCTCGACTTCCAGGAGAACTCACAATTCGACGACATCACACTCATGGCACTCCGAAGAATGCAGGTAATCCGGGGTCGGTAATCCGGGGTCGGGGGGAACTGTCTTGTCCTGAAATAAGTTGACACTTGCCAGAAAGGAAAGGCAAGTTGCATGAAAGATGTTTTCAGGTATAGTGAGTCATTTAA
>JAFGFR010000084.1 GCA_016930955.1 Victivallales bacterium
CTGTTTTGGCCGAATCCGTCGAGGGTGAGTGATATATGTGCGGAATCCGGGAGTGAAACGTCGCACACGGCAAATGCCAAAGGCGGCAGGATCAGCGTCTCGTCTCTTATCTCGAAGTTTTTCATCATGCCCGACAAACGGTCGAGTGACTGCCACTCGTCACTTTGCTTGGGCCCGATGTAGAGCGTTGTCCCGGCTTCGGCGCGTGACATCTCACTTATCATCGGTCGTGAGAGGGAGAGGCGGCCGGTGAAGGGCGTGTCGAGCAGAACTCTCTTGTCGTCCATGCCGACGATATATCCTGGCAGGCGGTCGCCGTTGGTAAGACATACCATGCCTTCATGGCTTCCGTGGTGCTTGGGTGCGGGAAGATTCTGCCGGATTTCCCCGGCATTCTCCAAGGGGAAGCGTATGAGCTCGGGAACACCCGGGTATTTCCAGAGTATGCGTCCGGCCTCGATTCCCAGGAAGTCCCCGCGCACACGGTCGCCGTTCTTAAAGTACAGCTCCCAGCGCGGCCTGCCGGCGAGGGAGTCTCCACTCGCTGCGGCGGGCACGGGAAACAGCAAAGTCACAAGGGCAGCCAGCCGGATCGTCTCCAGAGCCAACAATATTTGCATCGTCATTGCCGACCGGCTTTTTCCCATATGGCTCCTCATCCCCCGGCATCCTTCAGGCCGAGGCCTATCCGTCTGAAATCCATGTCGCTCCTTATGCCGTGGCGAGTTATCGCGAAATCATACTTCACTGGGTCTTCCGGGCATATCCGTCTGAACTTACAGGTGATCTCGAGCGCGGTCGCAAGATCCGCATTCTTCCGCGATGTGAACCCGGCCTCAGTGGCAAACCGGTGCATATGTGTGTCCAGCGGGACGACAAGGAGGTGGCGTGGTACCCTGGTCCATCCTCCGGGATCAACACAGTCCTTGCGCGTGAGCCATCTGAGAAAAAGAAAGGGCCTCTTGCACGCGCTTCCCTTGACGGGCGACGGGAACAAATGAGAGCTCCCACCGTCAAAGCATTTGTTGAGATGCCCGGCGAAATGCCCCAGCGCCTCCACCACATCCTCCGCGTGGGGCTTCAAACACGTGACAAAGCATTCTTCCATGCCCCCGTAGTCCTCCAGCACGCATTTCATCCCCAGGAGCAATGTACCCAGCTCCACTTCCCCGGTGAAGCGGTGCCGGAACCCGGCAAGGCTTCTGCGAATCTCGCAGGCTGTGCTGTGTCGGATGAATTCCACGGGGCTCTTGCCCATGCGCTCGAGTACCCAAGCCACGCTTCGGAGGATCTGAGCAACCCTGCCGTAGGCAAGCACTGCTGATATCAGCGCAACAACCTCCCGGTCCTCCTGCGAACTGTAGCCGTAGAGAAATTGCAGCGGGTCTGGCGAGACCAGTTCGCGGCGATTGCAGCTCTCGTATATGCGGTCGAGTCTTGCCCGGTCAAAAAAATCAGCCTTGTCTGACATCCCCGCCTGCCTCCAGCCGCTTGCGTTCGCGTTGCCTTTCCCTCTCTCGCCTGCTCATAATGCCCTCTATCGCCCTGTTGGCCTCGTCAACCATGTCCCCCGAGGGGTCGTTGAACAGCCTGCCCGGCTCTTCCGCCTTGAAAAGCGATACCAAACCGTTCCACCATGGATTCCTTTTTTTCCTCACAGTCTCCAGTTCAGCGCGGACACGCTCGAGACGCTGAGGCGGCACACGGCTACGCCCCAGTTCCAATGCCTTTATGTAGTGTCTAGTGGACTCACCGAACCTTCCCGCCGCAGCGCACACCCTCGCCAGATAGAACCTGTACAAAATGTTGTACGGGGTGATCTCCGAGCTCCTCCTGAAACATGACATCGCCTTCCCGTAACGCCCCTGATAGTAGTGATTTTTCCCCTCCCTGAACAGCATAAAGACTTCTGTCCTCTCGAGGTCAAGGAATAGGGTTGCCAAAGTTGTGTCTTTTGGCGGGTCATTGCCGACTATTATCTCCTCGAGAGTGTCGTCAGCCGGGGTATCCATCACCGAATACTCCCGTGTGCTTTTGAAAGCCGGCTCGTGTGCACACAGGCCTATGGAGATGTCGTAGCTGGCTCTCTTGCCCGGGTCCGAAAGGATGTCGAAGGCGTGGACAAGGCTCTTGAACTGCTCCTCTTTCTTGCGTGAGCCTCCGTGCCTGTCGGGATGGCAGCCCTTGGCCTTTGCAAAGTATGCCTTTTTCAGCTCGGCGAAAGAGCAGTCGGAGGAGACTTCAAACAGGGCGTAGTATGTTGTCTGAGATGAATCTGTCGAGCGCTTCAAGGTACTGCTCCGGGTTCTCGAAATATGTCTCGTTGTGGCTTCCTGAGAGGGTCAGGAACTCCTTCGTGCCATCGTATCCGGAAAATATTCTTTCCCCCATCCGGAAAGGGATTATCTCGTCGTCGCGGCTGTGAACCACCAGCAGCGGACACTTGATCTCCCTGACGTAGTCCTGTGTCGGGAACTTAGCCCTGATCAGGAACTTTACCGGGAAAAAAGGGAATTTCAAGGCTGCGATATCGCCTGCCGACGTGAAAGTCGATTCAAGGATGCATATTCCAGGGGAGTGTTTTTTTGCGAGTTTCGCAGCCACTGGCCCGCCAAGCGACCTGCCGATTGCTATGATCGACTCCGGCGATATCCCCCTGTCTCCGGTCAGATACAGCCATGCAGCCTCGGCGTTGGCGTATATTGCCTCCTCCGAGGGTTTTCCAGGGCTCAGGCCGTAGCCGGAATAGTCGAAGAGCAATGTGTCCAGCCCGAGGGAGACGTACATTTTTGCGGTCTCCACCCTGTGCGAGATTGTCCCTGCGTTGCCGTGGCAGAAAAGCACTGTCGCGCGAGGCCGGGAGGCCTTGATGAACCATGCGTGGATTTTTCTGCCGCAATCGTCCCTGATCATCAGGTTCTCGTATTCCATCCCGCAGTCGCCTGGGGTCAAAAATATCGTTTTCCCCGGACAGAAGATGAAGTACGGCTGGAATATGTACAGCAGTATCCCGACAAGAATGTATGCTGCAAACGGAACCGCCAACAAAAGCCACAGCATTCCGGCTCCTCATGTAGAACTCGAATATTCAACAAGCTGACAGCGGCCAGGCGCCATGCCGGCCGATACGACATGCAAACCTACCACGGACAGGGAAAATTACAACAATAGAGCCATTTTCAAAACTCCGCGTGAGCCGCTTTGGGAGCGCAGGCGCGGCAGACGGTGCGGCGAAATGTCTGAATACACGCATCAGTGCGTGACGAGTCGGAACAGATATGCCGCCCCATACCCGGCAAAAATGCAAAAAGCTACATTCAAGAGCGAAGTGCAACTTCATGTAGTTGATTAACATTGTCAATTGGTATATCTTTATTAATTGACAAAAA
>JAFGFR010000085.1 GCA_016930955.1 Victivallales bacterium
CTCGCGGGAGCGGTACTTGTGCAAATCACAGCTCAGCCTATCCATGCCGGGCAGCTTTTCCCCGGTGCTGAACGCGAACCACGGCCACATGGTGCGCTTGATGCGGTACGGAGCGTCCGTATAGGATACCGCGGGAAGGACAAACTTGCTGGTTTTGGGGATGACACAGCCGTCTGCTCCCGGATAGTACCAGCGGACACCAAGGAAACGTTCAAGCACATCATAAACTCCGTTCAACGTGCCGCGAGGTGTACACCAGGGTTCATTTGCGGGCGGCACATGCCCGATGATCGCGCCATGACCGTCGCGGGTGAAGCCGACGCGAAAGCCCTCGCGCTTGAGTTCGCCGATGTGCATGCCACCTCGTTCCGCCAGGTTACGGGCGCCAATAAGCAGCAGGGGACGGTTGTCCGGAGCCTGATCGTCGGTGACAATCGGCAATTCCACTCCGGTGGCTTGTTTGACATGCGCGACAAATTCATTTGCTGCCAGACGCTCGACTGTTTCACCGTCCGGTTGCTGGGCAGACAACGGAGAGCCGTGTTGCGGGATGATCACCGTAACCGCGGACTGTCCGTTCTGGACAATGACCAACGGGGCAACATCAGTCAAATTGGTGATTTCCACAGGGTTGATGGTCTGAGAATAGAAATGAATCTCCGTGGTCACTGTGGCGTCCTTTCTGAATACCGGCAACAATACCGCCAGCGCGGCAATGACCGCGATAATGCCCAGTATTTTGATAAGCGTTATTTGGCGATGATACAACTTCAGTTTCGTGCAGTCCATAATAGAAAAGTTAAGGATAGTCCTGTACAACTAACGGAATACGCCTTTGCGGCCCTCGACTCTATAATGTTCATCAAACCCCGAAATGGCTACAGCCCCTCCGGAATGCGTTTGTCACGAACAATGGCCCATCTATGGTAGAAATAGCCCGGGCTGGCCAGATTCTCATTCCATGTGATGTAGGGTGCCAGAAGCGACCTGTCGTAGGTTTTGACGTGGCCATCGAAGAACGCTACGTTGCTTCTCCTCGAGTGGCGGAAGCGCAAACCATGGCCATTGACTCTGCCGATCACGCCGCTCTCCTTCCAAGTACAGTAGTTGAGCCCATCTGTTGATGCCTCGAACAGATATCCCTTTTCGGATGGTGACGTGACTTGGGTCATTTTATAGGGTTTGGCGCAACAATACTCGGTGCCGCTGGGGCTAATCCATGGATCAAAAAAATCCCCCGAACTTCCACCCCCGACCGTCGCATACGCGGGTCTGTCGCCATCGGCACTGTGACCGTCGTTCTTGCCGCTTGGATTCTCGGGGCAGGACCAGATACCGCCGGGTTTTACATTCGGCGCCATGGTCGCCGCATCCCAGGGCTTTCTCTCGATATACGGCGCCAAAGCAGTGCTCCATTTCCAAGTCGGGACATTATTTATGACTGTCCCCACTGCGATGTAGCCTGAGTAGTCGTTTGCATACATGATGTTCGCCAGCCCGAAGTTCTTCATTCTGCTTATGCAATCGATTCGCCGCGCCTCCTCCCGCGCCTTGCTGAGAGCCGGCAGCAGCAAAGCCGCCAGAATGCCGATGATCGCGATGACAACCAGCAATTCAATAAGCGTAAATTGGCTAGCAAACCATTTCCCCTTCAGCTTCCGTTTCGTGCAATTCATGGCCGGTCTCCCTTTTACCATCAATACTTTTCCCATGTTCCTTCACGGATTCCGATTTAAAGTCCAGTGCTTTACATTTCAACATTTCAGCACTATATTACTAACTATAACACGGTTTTTTTTATTTTCAATGGACAAAACAGGTTTATTGCTATGCACAAATCAGAGTGTTTGGACATTCCGTTGACCTGTATGTTCGCGGTCGAGATGCGCATGGGTGAAGGACAATGGTGCTCCATGCACACACACGTCTGCACCGAGATTATCTGGTATCGCGACTGCTGTGGTTGGTTGCTGCAAGGGCAGGAGAAGCTCCGCTACGAGGAAGGCAGTATCGCGGTCTACCAACCATGGTTAAGCCACGGGGACGAATGTGAAACAGGTGGATTCCAGCTTTGCGTCGGCATCGTTGGCCAAGCGTTGGAAACCCTCCCTGCGGGTGTGTGGCATGCCGACGAGGGGACGACAAGAGTGCTCCAGCAGTTTCACGATATTGCTTCTATACACGACTCTTGGAGGCAACAGCGATTGAATCTGCTTGTTGGATGGCTGTTTTTCGAGCTGCGTCGTCAAATTGTGGAGGTGTCGTCGCATTGCGCCCCGGAGCCATATCATGTCGCCTCCGCCAAGCGAATAATTGACAGCCGCTTCGCGGAACCGCTGTCCATCGCTGGTATCGCCAAGGAACTGTCGATCAACGTTGACTACCTGCGGCAGCTCTTCGTCAAATGTACAGGTGAACCGCCGATGCAATACCTGATCCGCAGGCGGCTTGATGCCGCCTGCGAGCTTCTGCGCCTTAATCAGGAGAGTATCGCCGTTGTTGCCTCACGAGTCGGAATTCCAAATTCATACTACTTTAGCCGTCTGTTCCGCAAGCACCTTGGTATTCCTCCCGGCGAGTATCGAATGCGCCACGCAGAGAGAATAGCAGCAATCCACTGGCACTACCGCTGACCACGGCTATGAAGATGGTGTTCCCGCATTCACGCAGAAACCTCAATGTCACCGCGATGGCATCGAAATCGTCGGGGTGTGGGGCAAGGACCAAAACTCGCGATTCAGGTATCGTAACAATTTCACTGACTGGCTGCATTGTCATGACATGCACTTTATTTATTTGAGGAGCGAGCCAATATATTACCGTCCCGCGTTCTTTCAAGGGGAGGGGGTTGCAAGATTATCCGAGTGGATAGTATTCTAGTCGTACACCGATCTCGTCGCCGTCTTCGTTATCCGAAACAGACGGATTGAAATCCCTTCACCCTTCTCAACATGGCGCCACATTATCTTCATCGAGATAAGGTGCTCTGAAATTGATGGAAGAACAAAAATCATGAGTTTTGAAACCAGCTCGGATGTCTAACGGATTGCCGATGGGATTTCCCATATGAGCTGCAAGGCGGCAT
Organism: Victivallales bacterium; assembly: GCA_016930955.1. Taxonomy (GTDB): domain Bacteria; phylum Verrucomicrobiota; class Lentisphaeria; order Victivallales; family JAADHT01; genus JAFGFR01. Next base: position 3,086 of record JAFGFR010000085.1, read on the forward strand.
TGCCGGTGATGCAGAGACTTTTGGCAGAAGTCTTGTCCACTGTGTCGGCAGATGTGTGCCAATAGCGGTTTCCCGGCCCGTACTCGAAGTCTATCATATCCAATGTAGGCACTCCCCGCTGCTGAAAGGGAGTGTGGTCGTCAATTATGTCCGATTTAAACATGGTGAAGTACCGTCTGGTGTCCTGCCTGGATGCGATAAGGAACAATAGATCAACGAGTCTTTTGTCTGCCCCGGTGGGAATGGTTACCTCCAGATCCTTGTCGCCTACCAAGTCAAGGACAACCACCGCGAGGCAGTCCTCGAGCCTGCCGCTCCGCTCCAGCTCGGCGGCCATTCTTCTGCTGCCAAACAATCCATCGGCAGGCGTGTACTCGATAAAACATTCCTCGCCGTCAAAAAACACGAACTTCAGCGTCGCCGGGGGCGGCGACGGATGGTTGACAATGGCCTTGATCATGGAAAGCAGCACCGCCACCCCGGATGCACCGTCGTTGGCTCCGACAAAATCGGGGACCGAAACGATCCTCTTCGTGTCGTAGTGGCATGCCACAATGATGGATTTGCTCTTGTCCTTGCCCTCGATCCTGGCTACGACATTGCAGAAATCCACCATGCCGTCCGGGGTGTTTTCAACCCATCTGTCAAGCTCTGCCACTACACCCAGACCGGCTATGAAATTGGAGATGAACTCGACAGTCTTCTCGGCTCCGGGTGTCCCGCTGTGGCGAGGGACGATGGAGGCCCCCTCCTTGAGCAGCTCGAAAGCCTCGGTCTCATCTATCGCCGGGGCGGCAACAGGCTCAGGATCGTTGACCGAGCACGAGAAAAAAATCATCAACAACGCTGCCAGAAGGAAAATCCTCAAACAATCCGACATCTCAAACTCCCTTGTCCAGGTTCAGCCCTTGCCGTTGGAAGGGGGGAATATCCAAATCCTCTCCGTGGACCACGTTGGGCGAGGTCTTGGAGAAGTAACCCCTCGAAGGACTCATGAATGCCAGTTCAGGCTGTTGCAAATCGCCATCGAGAGTCGTTTGCGGCCGCGAATGCTCTTCGGTGATGGAAGCTTCGCTTTCCCCCGCCGCTTCGGATCTCGGCAAGCCTTTCTGGTAGGATACCGCGAGCGCCGTTATGAAGATGCTCTTGTCGTATTCCGGGTCTGTGTTTACACCGGAGATTATTCTGGTCTCACTCCCGGTGAGTGACTTGACCGCCTCGAGAGCCTGCTTCATCTCTCCAATCTCGAGATCCTCGCCTCCTATCAAGGTAAGTATCAGAGCGTCTGCCTCGGCAAGCCCTCTAATGCCACCGAGCAACGGGGATTCAAGAAGGTTCTCCACGGCCATCGAGCAGCAGTCCCTTTCATCCGAACGGAAAGCCAGCCCCAATCCAATTCTTGACACCGCCTTCCTCTCGGACAGAACGGACTTAAAGTCCGCGAAGTCCGCAGCAAGCATATTGTTGCAGCGCAACACCTCAGAAATACCCAGTATGCATCTTGAAACAGACTCGTCAACCATTTCGAAAGCCTTTTTGGCGGGGATATCAGGATGGAGAGAAGAGAAGAGAATGTCGTTCGGGACGGACACAAGCACATCGGTGTCGGGCAGCAAAAGCTTTATGCCTTCCTCGGCCGCAGCCTGATGCCCCTGCCCCTCGAACATGAAGGGCGTGGTCATCAGGAAAACGGTCGGTATCTTGAGCCTTCTGGCCATCCTCCCGATCACGGGAGATCCGCCTGTGCCGGAGCCCCCGCCCAGCCCACCGGTTACTATCAGCAGCGAGGCACCAGATAAAAAATCCTCTATATCCTTGCTTGACTTGTGGGCGAACGCACGGGAGCCGCGAGTGATGTCACCACCGCAGCCGAGCCCCCTTGTCCACTCCACTCCCACAGGAAAGCTCCTCATGTTCCCAGAATCCTGCAGCATGCCTATATCCGTGTCCGCAATCCCGAGATCAAGCCATTTAGCCCCCCTCAGCCTGGAGAGGTGCCTTAGTGTCTTGATGCCTGCGCCACCGATACCGAGAACGCAGGTCCTCGGCTTGATCAAGGAGTTTTCAGGGCTCATTCGACTATACCTTCCACCGCACTATATCCTCAGCGCCTCTTTTGTCCTTTTCCATGCCGAGCGCAGGATGTGGTTGATGTTCCTGTCGAGCTTGCTTATTATCGAACCCTTGTTCGAACGTCTCAGGCCGTAGTTCAAAAGGCCGAGCAAGGTCGTGTATCTCGGTGAATTAAGCGATGATACCGCGCCGGCGAAGTTCTCCGGCACGGATTCGCCTGCCACCCTTACCGGCATCTTGAATATCTCGTTGGCGAGCTCGGGGGCCCTGTTTATCAACGAGCCCCCTCCGGTAAGCACCACTCCCGAGCCAACCTTCTGCCTGAGCCCTCCATGCGTCTCAAGCCTATCGAGCACTATGCCGAACAACTCGCCGAGACGCATGCTGACAACCTTGTTGACCGTCTCCACGGGTATCCTGCGCTGCCCGATATGCCCAGCCAGAATCAGAAAGCCGTCCTTCACCCTGGATGTGTCGGCGGCATCCCTGAGGATATCCTTGCATGCCGGGAAAAAAGGCAGCTCCAGAGCAATGGAAAGATCATTGACTATATGGTCGCATCCGACGGCCACAGCTCCGCTCTCGTAAACCCCGGGATTGTACAGCTGAATGTATTCGGTTGTTCCCGCGCCGACATCCAAAAGGATAACTCCCTGCTCTTGCTCCTCGTCTCCGACCACGGCCATCGCCGAGGCCAAACCTGAGAATACCGGGACAGGATAGTCGATATGGGCATCCTTTACGGGAGTCATGAAGTTCTCGATATGGTTGCGGGCACCGTAGATGATGTGGCAATGTGACTCGAGCTTGTATCCTTTTTGGTCAAGAGGGGTCTCCACACGCCGGCCGTCAAGGATAAAGTGGCCGGCAATGACATCCACCGCCATTTCCTCCGGGGAATGCGAGACTACCGAGGCGTTCTGCAGCGCATCATTTATGTGAGACAGATCGACACGCCTATCCTCGTTGCTCACCGGAGCTACTCCTATGCCATGATAGCCCCTGATATGATTCCCCGATACCCCCACATATACGTTGTGGGGCTCGATCTCCGTGCCCGCGGACTCCTCGGCATCGGAAAGCGCCTCATTGAAAAGCTGGGAAGCCTTCTGCATGTCCTGTATCTCGCCCTTGCGGATACTGCCGTCGCTGCCCCTCTCGCCGCTGCCGAGAACTATCGCGTTGCCGCTGGCGTCGGACTCGCCTATCAACACACATATCTTCGAGTTGCCAAGCTCAACGGCTGTAACGAGTTCAGAGCTTCCGCGCTTGAGCATGATTTTGTCCCGTGAATCTATATGGCGGAAACTGAATTCACTTGAGTTTCTTCAGCCCAGCCTTGACAACCTTCTCCACGTCGTTGGGATGGCCGTCAAAGACAAGCTTGCCCTCTCCGTCAAAAACAAAGACCTTGGGTATTCCACTGAAACTCACCGGCCCATGGCTCGCGGGATTCGTGGTTATCGTGAACTCAAGCTTGCTCTTCTTCACGATCTCCAGAATCTGATCGTTACTGGCCTGCTGCGCATGCATCCCGATAAGCACCAGACCCTTCTTGCGGTACTTCTTGTCAAGTTTCGCGAGCTTAGGCAGACTCGCGAGACAGGGAGGGCAGCGCCATCCCCAAAACTCGATGACCACGACTTTTCCTTGCAGCTCATCGAGCTTGACCTCCGGGCCGGAGATGATCTCCCCAAGCTTCCACTCGGTGATGTTGTGGTCAGGGACATCGCCCTTATTCTGACCGAAAACCACCGGCATCGCCAAAACAACCACAAGCAAAACAACAAACAACGCCAAAACCCTCATGACCTACCTCCATCCTTTAAGAAAATACCGACTCAAATCCACCTTGCTTGCCCAGATGCTGACGCACACCACCCGCATCCAAACCCGCAGTCCGTCAAAAAACAACACGATATAGTCTAAAGCTTCAACAAAAAATTTCAAGGACATCAAAAAATACAGCCACTGAATGCTTTTTTTCCCTTTCAGCCCTTGATGTGGCACCAGAATGTAATATAATAATCCGCGAAGATAGCAATACCCCCGGTATTTGTGCTTGTTGGGAGAGGTGGCTGAGCGGCTGAAAGCACAGGTTTGCTAAACCTGCGTACGGGTAACCGTACCGGGGGTTCAAATCCCCCCCTCTCCGCCATATCCAGACTCCAGAGCCAATTTCAGAACTCCGCGTGAACCGCGTCGGGCTCTTTTGGCTCGAATGCCACGCCGGAGCGGTCGGGATGTGAGTTGAAAACGTTCGGTTCAAATGAGAAAGGGCGCATAGATGTCACGACCTAACATTATTCTTATCCTTTGCGATCAGATGCGCGGCGACGCATGGGGCGCAGATGGTAATCGTTATATCCAAACACCTAACCTTGACTACCTTGCTTCCTTAGGCACGCGGTTCTCTCACGCCTATTCCGCTGTGCCATCCTGTCTTCCCGCACGGGCAAGTCTCTGGACAGGACAGAACCAGTGGCACACAGGTGTGCTGGGCATGGGGCGTGGACAGGGACCCATCCCCAACGATTTCCCGCATACTCTGGCAGGTGAATTGACACAGGCAGGCTATCGCACGCATCTGGTCGGCAAAGGCCATTTCCATCCAAATCGCACGCCCATGGGCTTTGAGACAATGGAGCTTGACGAGTCAGGACGCATGCCTGACAGCGATTATCGCGTCTGGTTCGCCAAACACGCGCCCGAGGGCGTAACACCGGACGACCACGGTGTAGATTGGAACTCCTGGCATGCCCGACCCTGGCATACGGAGGAGCGCCTGCACCCGACCTGCTGGACCATGACGCGCTCACTGGATTTTCTGGAGGCGCATGACGATAACCGCGCTTTCTTTCTGAATATTTCCTTTGCGCGCCCTCATTCACCCTATGTGCCGCCGGAGCACTACTTTAACATGTATGTCGGAGCCGAATTGCCGGAACCTTATCTGGGTGAGTGGTCGACCATGCATGATGATCCTGAAACGTCCATCGATCGAAACGCTTGGCGGGGCAGGATGCCACCCGAGCAGATCCGACGTGCCCGCGCCGGATACTACGGGTCTATCTCGTTTATCGACACACAGATCGGTCGATTGTTGAACTGGATGCAAAGCGAACGCCCGAAGGCCTTCGAGAATACCTGTTTCCTGTTCGCATCGGATCACGGCGACATGCAGGGCGACCACAATCTCTGGCGCAAGACATGCGCCTATAACGGGAGCACGCGTATCCCCTTCTTCGTTGTCCCCCCGCCTATACAGGGCAAGCCCCAGCGAAGTCTTGCCGATGAGGTGGTCGAGCTGCGGGATGTAATGCCGACGCTTCTCGATGTGGCCGGGATCGAGATCCCCTGTACGGTAGACGGGCACAGCCTTCTGCCGCTGCTGACCGGGCACCCAAAGGATTGGCGTGAATACATTCACGGCGAGCACTGCTGGTGCTATTCCAGAGAGCAGGAGATGCAGTATGTGACCGATGGGACGCGTAAGTTCATCTGGCTGCCCAGGATCGGGGTGGAACAGTTCTTCGACCTGAACCGGGATCCCGGCGAAACTTGCAACCTGATCGACGACCCGACCTACGCCGACGAAGCCAATAAATGGCGCAGCTTTCTTGTCAAGGAACTGGAGGAACGCAGTTGTGGCTGGGTCGAGAATGGAAGGCTGTGCTGCCCAAACAATCATCCACTGGTTTCCCCATTCAAAGATGTCAGATGGGCGGGAACCAAACCAAGCACTGCAGGCGACGCCTGACACTGGATTTGCGAACTTCGCAAGACAAGGATAGGTTGACAAGGTGATAAAGATAAGCGATAAGGGATAAGGGGGAAGAAGAAAAACTTCCTTACCCACATTACCTCTTTGTGAAATCGAAATCGAAATCGGGATCGAATTTGACTGGAGCTTTGCAATGTGCTCTTGAAATAACAGAAGGTGTGGACTAACTTGAGTGGGTGTTGCCTGTGTTTTCCCTGGGCCCGTGTTGAAAATGAGACAGAGGTAAGAAAAAAATGTGTCCTAGATTCATAGCTTCCTGCAGGGTTCCCCTTGGGCTTGTCTTTTCCGCGGCATTGGTCACACTGTCGCTCTCCTGCAATGTATTCGCGCAGAACATCAGTGTAAGGAAGGCCGCACAGGCTCAGAACCCGACCTTGTTCTTTGCCGGTGTCGCCGGCAGCGCAGAGATGTCCAGGCAGGTCGAGAAGGATTTGACCAACTGTGGCTGGTTCGATTTGGTGAGGGACAGTGCGGCAGACTATGCGGTCAGAGGGCAGTTATCCGCACAGGTGCTGGAAATTGAGCTTCTGAGGGGAGGAGCCGCGGTGCAGAAACTCCGGGTCAACGTAGCACCCTCAGCCATGGAAGCAGCATCACGGCAGGCCGTTGACGCAATGCTCAAACGACTTTTTGATGTTGAGAAGCTCTGCACCTCGGTGATTGCATTTTGTGCCCGGACCCGGCCTGGAGCAAAGGAGATTTTCATCGCCGACTACGACGGCTCCAATGTGCGGCAGGCCACGCGAAACGCTACTCTTTCCGTCGAGCCCGACTGGGGGCCGGGACAGAAAAGACTCGTCTACACCGTGTACGGCAAGGCTTCGACAAACGTCGTCGAGTACGACGTGTCAAGCAGTCGGAGCCGACGGCTTCTGAGCTTTCCAGGGCTGAACGCCGGGGCTGCCGTATCCCCCGACGGGCGTTTCTTAGCGGCAATACTCAGCAAGGACGGCAGTGTGGACCTTTACCTCAAATCGCTTGAGGGGGCGTGGATGCGCAGGCTGACCGACGACATTGCCTCCGAGTCCTCCCCCTGCTGGTCGCCCACCGGCGGCAGGATATGCTATGTCTCGGATATTTCCGGGAGGCCACAGTTGTATGTTGTCAACGCTGCCGGCGGTCGACCGACAAGACTCGGCACGATGGGGACGGAAGCCGTCAGCCCGGACTGGTCCGCGGACAACAAAATCATCTATTCAGCAAAAATGGGCGCGAGCTATGCCCTCGCGCTACTGGACCTCGAAGGGAAAATTCCACCAAGGGCGGTGATCCAGGCCGCCGGCGACTGGGAAAGCCCGTCGTGGGCTCCAGACAACAGGCACGTCGTGGCCACGCGCACATTTGATGGCAGGTCCGACATCTACGTGATTGACACTTGGACCGGGAAGGCCAGGCGGATACTTGCCGGGAAAATACCTTTCTCCATGCCTGCATGGTGATTCCCGATTGGACAGCAGAACATGCCGATTGCAATGCCGAAACACAGTAGGCCGTGGCAGTTCTTAAGGTCGTTGCATCGGCGTTTCCGCTCGGGACCTGAGTGGATTGACCTGCCGGATTTCCTCAGGAAAAAAGAGGGAAAATACCAGTCGCCCACATTGTTGATGCTCGCATGGGCCTATGCAATTTATGTGAGGGTGCTTACAGTCCCCGGCAGGATGATCATATCCACAGTCGGGCTGCTCTTGTTCTACAGTTTGATCATTGAGGGGCCGACAAGGATTTTTGCCTTCATCGTCCTTGCATTGCTGGCAGTGGATGTTCTGGCAGGCTTTGTCTTCAGACCCAGGCTGTCGATCTCCCGCAAGTTGCCCGAAAGGGCGAGGGCTGGCAGTCCCGTGCATATAGAATACAACATAACCAATCTCAGGAAATTGCCGGCATGGAACCTTCGGCTGGATCCCATTGGACAGCAGAAATGGTTGAAGTTCGAGGCTGACATAGCTTCACTGGATTATGTCCCGCCACGCGGGAGCGTGAGGGCAAGGGCCTGCATACAGACTGAGAGGCGTGGAGAGTATGTCCTCAAGCCCCCCATTGCCTCGGCGGCATTTCCCTTCGGGATCGTCAAATGGACCTGCAGTGGGGGCTCCTCTCAGAGGCTGCTCATATATCCAGCTTTCGAGCCCCTGAACAGCCTGAGTCTGCCATTGAGCTCGCGTCTGCAGCGAGAGGGGTTGTCCATGGTGTCCAGGGTCGGGGAGTCGCAGGAATTTCACGCATGTCGTGACTTCCGCACAGGCGACAACGCCAAGCATATCCACTGGCCGACCACAGCCAGGAGGGGACAGCTTATCGTCAGGGAGTTCCAGGAGGAGTTTTTGTGCAGGGTCGCCGTGGTTCTCGACACCTTTATCCGCCAGCGGAGGTTCTTTTGCCCATCGAGACCGCGCAAGGGGCACCCGCGGCTCGAGGCCGCGCTGGCGCTCACCGCGGCATTGTCGCATAAGCTCGCTCACGGTGACTATGTCGTCGACATTTTTGCCGCCGGTCCAAGCGTATATCACTTCAAGGGAGGGAGAAGCCTCGCACAGATCGACCAGATACTCGACATACTTGCCTGTGTCGAGTCCGAGGTCAAGGACCCGATGCCCTTGCTGTCGGGGAAGATGCTGGATGAGATCTCGGGCATCGGCAGCGCGGTGCTGCTTCTCCTCGGATGGGATCAGGCACGCAAGGAGTTGGTCGAGAGCCTGGGTCGCCATGGCATCGCACTCAAGGTCGTGATCCTGGGTGACCAAGCAGACGCACATGCCGGCAGGGCACCCGAAAACTGCATCTTCATCTCCCCGGAGCAAGTGCTTTCCGGGCAAATCAGAGACCTCTGAGCCGGCCGACTTGTAACGGATTCAGTTCTCATTCAGATGCCGAAGAACTCCTTCGGCCCAAAGTAGCACATCCTCTCCGCAAGCTTCGTCGCGACCCACAGTGGCATCTGACCGCGCTCGACCATGCCCCCGAGCACATCTGAAAGCACCCTGCGGAACATCTCGAAGCGCGACCCGTAGGAAAGCAATTTTCTGCTGTCGGAAACCATCCCCGCGAAATTCGCAAACAAATCCACGCTGCCGATGTACTCAAGCTGGCGCCTCATCCCTATCGGATTGTCACAAAGCCACCATGCCGAGCCCAAGGCCACCTTCGACCCGAATGCACGGGCAAGCGTGGCCAAAGTCGCCTGGTGACCCGGCTCGAGACAGTACAAAACCACCTTCAGACGATCGTCAAAACGGTTCAGGAATCCCCTCAACGGGCCGAGAATATCTATGTGATGATCCGAGACGTCCCCACCCACATCAGGCCCCAGCGAGTCGTGCAGACTTGCCCTCACGTCCCTTATCGCCCCGATATGGAGCTGGAATACCCAGCCCTTCTCGGCATCCATCTCCGCCATCTCACCCAGAATGTAGCTCTTGAATATGCCGCACTCGGTGTCGGAGATCTGTTTGCCGGAAAAGGCCTTGTCGAACACCAAGGCGGCGTCGGATTCGGCGGCACAGCCGCAGTAGGGCTTGTCAACCCCGTGGTCACTAGCCTTGCAACCTCTCTCGGCAAAATAGTCATGCGAATCCCGCAAAATCTGGATTAGTGACGGCAGGGAATCTATGCTTGCATTGAAGCGTGTGCCCAGGGAGGCGATGTAGCTTTCCCAGGCGGGCAGGTGTATGTTCATGGCCTTGTCGGGCCGCCATGTCGGACGTACAAGCAGGCGCCCGGCAAGAGCGTTCACGCAAACATGCTCGTCAAGGACATCCACCGGGTCGTCCGTCGAGCACATCACCTCGACTCCTATCCTCTCAAGCAATGCCAAAGGCCTCGAGCTTTCCTGCGCCAGCACCGCAGAGGCCTTGTCCCAGATCATCCGACCCGTTTCAGGCCCCAAAACCTCCGCTATCCCAAGATATCGCCTCAGATCAAGATGTATCCACTCGTAGACGGGATTGCCCGCTATCTCAGGGAAAACTCCAGCCATCCTCATCCACTTCTCGAAAGGTGGCGCACCGCCGGCGATGAACTCCTCCCCTACAGAACGCTTCCTCAACACCTCCCACACGTAATGATCCGTCGCCGCGAAAAGCCGCCAGGGATCGCTGTAGTTCACATTCGCGGCAAGCTCCCCCACATTCGCATGATTGTGCGGATCGACAACCGGCAGCCCCCCGACCTCGCCGAATATCTCCATCCCCGCGCCGTTCCCTATCAGATAGCTATCCCCTAAAAAATCCATAAAATATCACCGCCTCCATAAATAAGATGAAAAATCAAATCTGAACTCCCTCCAATATATACCCCCACACACGCCCTTTTCAAATATAGGGACGGAAATGTGACAATGTAGGAACGGAGTATTTGCAGCTTGGGATGCTTGGAGAGTGAGGGGGTAAGAACTGACGGAGTATTTTCCTTCCCCTCCCCTCCACATGCCTTGCCCATCTGGAGTCCACACACACAGAAGATATATAAGAACCGCCAATCTTCTTGAAAAATTTCTATCCTCTCCGTTTGAAAAGGTAGCCTGATCATGCTAAAATACTTCTACCGGAAATTTTCTACGACACCAAAAAGATTGTCTTGTCCTGAAATAAGTTGACACTTGCCAGAAAGGAAAGGCAAGTTGCATGAAAGATGTTTTCAGGTATAGTGAGTCATTTAA
>JAFGFR010000086.1 GCA_016930955.1 Victivallales bacterium
TAGAGAGTATGTCGAGTCGTTCAAGCCGGGGACGATGAATATCTCGAGCCAGAATTCCGCACGAGAGATTTTTCTGAAGTCAACGAGTGCCTGGATAATTTCCCTGCAGTCTGCTGACTCCGCCGGACGGTTGATCCTTTTGAATATCCCCGGAGTGGCCGCGTCCAACGAAGGGACTATAAGATCCACGTCCTTGACTGCCTCGGCGACCTCTTCCCGGACAAGCATTGTCGAGTTTGTGAGCAGGGCTGTCCTGTATTGGGGATATTTTTTTTTCAGGCATGAGATGATTTCGCCGATTCGCGAGTATAGTGTCGGCTCGCCGGCGCCGGAGAAGGTTATGTAGTCGAGTCGTGGCTTTGCATCGAGGTAGCGGTCAAGTTCTGATGTTATCTGTTCAAGCGGATGGAACTCCGCGCGTTCAGCGGTCAAATTGGTTGTCGCCCCGGACTCGCAGTACACACAGTTCATCGAGCACGTCTTGTGGGGTATCAGGTCTATTCCGAGTGACCTTCCGAGGCGTCTTGACGGTACTGGGCCGAAAAGATGAAGGAAGCCTTTGCCGACAGCTGCTTTACCCTTTGTCATGCTCATTTTTGCTCCAGTGCCGATTTTGCTATTCGAGCGGCTCGAAAGAGAACACCTTGACTTTATCGTCGCCGTGAGTCGAGTGGATTGTCAGCTTGATTGCCTTGGCGGTCATGGGGCATGCGAACTTCGCAAATCTCTGGCAGTTGTTATCGACGGTACATGCGCTCTGCCATGTGTCGTTTTCATCGATGAAATCCAGGGAGTATGACTTCACCAGTGTAGTCGGGGTATGGAAATTTGGGTGTCCTTCGAGGGGATATGAGCAGGGCATGTTTTGTATTTTTCTGTCGAGGTTGCTGTCGAAGACAAATCTTGCTCCGGATATCTTTGTCGGGCGGGGGAAGGAGTATTGCACCCAGTCGCCCGGCCTGGCCTCCCATGAGTTCGTGCATGTTCCGACCTGGCGGTCTACGCCGTTCCGCAGGAGCTCCGGGGCAGAGGCTGAACCCTCGATCTCTGCGGATTTCGCAATGTCCGCCACGCGCCGGGCTTTCCACGGAAGGTAGCAGTCGTCTGCCATCAGGGTCTCCTGCAGTTCGGAAATGGATGTCCGGCAAAGTTCTCTGGGGGATTTTTTCACTTCAACACACATTGCCGCCGCCGTGCCGACCGCCTGCCCCATGGTGGCGCAGGTGGCCATCACACGGGTCGAGCTCATCGCCGAGTGTGTACAGCTTATGTTCCTGCCGGCGAAGAGCATGTTGGGGATGTTCTTGGAGTACAGGCATCTGAATGGTATCCCGTATGGGGATGGAGCCTCGTGGAATATCGTGGGCTGGCCTGGATGGTAGAATCCGTCGGGATGGTGGTCGTCCATGCTCCATCCGCCGTATGCGACGATATCCTCGAACCTTCCTTCCGAGCGGATGTCGTTCTGGGTCAGGATATGGTCTCCGACGAATCGTCTCGATTCCCTCTTGCCCGGCACAAAGCCCATCCACTCAAGCGCCCAGTTGTCCGCACCGTGGTCCCCGTGGTTCTTAATATGGTCGAGCACGCCGAAGGCTATCTTCAGAAGCTCGTCCCTGAGCCTCTCGGTGTCGTGAATGGTGTCCTGTGTGCCGCCGACCTCTATCCACCAGAAGTTCTGGCCGCCTTGGCTGACGTTGTGCCCGCGGTTGCGAAGGGTATCCTCGTCAGGGAATTTGTATGCCCAGTCGGGGGGGATGAACTTCTGAGGCCTGTCGTACTCGCGGAACTGCAGCAGGCAGCTCATCCCCATGGTTTTGCAGTCAGCCTGCGGTGGTGCGATGGACTCGCCGAACTCCTCGGAAGATTCCCTGCCGATCCTGAACTGCGCCCCGGCAAGCGGCGCGAGAATCCCGTCACCCGAGCAGTCTGCAAACAGATCCGCATCGACCTGATGCCATGTCTCGGTGGTCAGCTGCCAGCCCCTCACCGAACTTATGCGGTCGCCGGCCATCTCCGCGAAATTGCACGAGCAGTTCAACAGCAGCTCGATGTTCGGCTCAAAGGCCACCTTCTCGTAGAGCACGCTGTCCCATATCGAGAAGTTGGCCTGCGGGTTCCGCCTCAGGTTCTCGAGTTGTATCTCCTCGATTATCCCGGTCTCGCGGTTGTTGTCGCCATGTGCGCCGCAAATCCACATGCGAACTTCACTTGAAGCGTTGCCCCCGAGCACCGGCCGGTCATGCATGAGAAGCACCTTGGCACCGTGACGCGCAGCTGAAATCGCAGCACACATCCCGGAAATACCCCCGCCGACAACACAAAAATCAACCTTGTGGTCTACCCGATTGAGCTTCTTGTACATCATCTCTCTGAAAGTCAGGTCTTCTATGTGAAAAACGGCAGGATTGAACAGATCTGTGGTTCTACGCTACCACCTCAGCAGCGTGGCACCCCAAGTCAGACCTGCGCCGAAAGCGGTGAGAAGCAGATATTCACCCCTCTCGACCTTCCCGCCTCGAGCTATCTCGTCCAATGCTATGGCTATAGATGCCGCAGACGTGTTGCCGTATCTGCTGACGTTGATGAAGACATTCTCCTCGGTAAGGTTCAAGCGTTTGCCCACCGCCTCGATAATGCGACGGTTGGCCTGATGCGGTATCAGCCAGCGGATCTCGGAAGATGTAACACCGGCTTCCTGCAAGACCTCCTTGCATGCCCCGACCATCGCATTCACGGCTTGTTTGAAAACCTCCTGCCCCTCCATACGGATGTATTGCAGCCGCTGATCCATGACCTCCTTGGTCAGGGGCATCGCTGAACCACCTGCCTTGACCATGAGGATATCGGTGAAGTTCCCGTCGGCCGAGAGCTTGCTCGCCACTATCCCGCCACCATCCTGGCTGTCCCTCCTTGCCTCAAGCACCACAGCACCGGCACCGTCGCCAAACAGAACACAAGTGTTGCGGTCCTCCCAATCCGTCAGCATCGTTATCTTCTCAACACCAACAACAAGGGCTTTCTTCAGGCTCGGATGTGTCTTCACCATGGAATTCACGATGTCCAGGGCGTAGATAAAGCCGCTGCAGGCCGCCTGCATGTCGAGACATATCGCCCCGGGGGAAACCTTCAGCTTCCTCTGCAAAACACATGCCGTGCTCGGGAAAGGATAGTCGGGGCATACCGTGGCAACAATTATCATCCCGATCTCGTCAGGCGAAGTCCCGGATGCCTCAAGCGCCCTGATGCATGCAGGGTAGGCCATGTCGGAGGCCGACTCGCCATCGGCGGCTATGTGCCTCTCCTCAATCCCAGTGCGGGTCCTGATCCACTCGTCAGACGTGTCCACCATCTTCTCAAGATCGTGGTTCGTCAGTACGCGCTCGGGCGTATAACACCCCGTACCAATTATCTTCGTGCCCATTTAATTTGCCTCTGAATCAATTTTTACAACCCCACGCCTATCCCGGCATCGGCGATGTTCTGTGTGATATGGCGGTTTATACCGAACTTCACAGACTCCTCGGCCACCCTTATGGCATTTCTAATTGCACGAGGGCTCGAGGACCCGTGACCGATTATGCATATACCATTGACTCCCAGCAGCCTGGCGCCGCCATACTCCTCGGAGTCGCCTATGGCCTTGAGCTCCCTGAAGGCGTTCTTAAGGAGCATCGCGCTAGTCTTGCGGAAGGTATTCTTGGTCAAGGAACGCTTGAGCCAATACATCGCTGCGCGCGCCATGCTCTCGTTGGACTTCAAAACTATGTTGCCGACGAACCCGTCGCAGACAACCACATCGGCGATCCTCTCGTATATCGCATTGCCCTCGACATTGCCGATAAAGTTTATCGGCATGTCCGAGAGCAACTTGAACGCCTCTTTAGTCAGGTCGTTGCCCTTGGTCTCCTCCTCGCCGACACTTAGCAGCCCTATCCTGGGCCTCAACGTGCTGAAGGCAAGCCTGGCGAATGCCTCGCCCATTATCGCAAACTGAGCAAGATGTATCGGCTTGGAGTCAACATTGGCACCTGCGTCTATTAGAATGAACGAGCCCTCCTGGGCAGGCATTATGAGCCCGATTCCCGGCCTGTCCACCCCGGGCAGCATGCGCATCTTGACCTTTGTCGCGGCGACCGCCGCGCCAGTATGACCTGCGCTGACAACAGCATCGGCCCTGCCCTCGCTGACCAAGGTGGCAGCCACAGTTATCGAGGAGTTCTTCTTGGTCCTGATCGCCGCCGCGGATGGCTCGTTCATGGCGACGGCCTCATCAGCATGCACCAGCTCGACACGGGGATCTCCGTTGAGCTTGAACTCTCGCATCAGCGGCTCAAGTTTGTCCTTATGCCCGACAAGCAGAATCGTTATCCCAGGATAATGCCCCAAAGCCTCCGCAACCCCCTCGACAACCACCCGGGGCGCCCTGTCTCCACCCATGCCGTCAACTGCTATTCTCATCGCCCTCTGCCGGTCACTCCGATTTAGTCACAACTTGTTTCCCCTTGTACATGCCGCAGGCACCGCAGACCCTGTGCGGTATCACCGCCGCGCCACATGACGGGCAAGTCGAGGTCTGTATCCCCTCGTAACGGTTCGCCGCCTTGCGCTGGCGAATCCTCA
>JAFGFR010000005.1 GCA_016930955.1 Victivallales bacterium
CTTGCGCGAGTGTATCGTGTAGTGCGCTGCAGTGAGGGAAATGAGCAGTGCCGAGCCTATCCATGGCCTGACCAACAGCAGGACCGAGGACAGAATGAAGAGCAGGATTATCATCTCCCTCTCGCTATAGTCGAATGCATAGCTCCAGTGCTGCCTTATCACGTGGAGCCATGGGTGCCGCCTCTGCTGTATGATATATCTCAGATCGGAGTTGATCTTCGCCCATGACTCGGGGCGTTCATAGGGCTTTTTCGCCATCATGGAGCGCACCAGCGAACTAAGTCTTGCAGGGGTGCCGGGGACTGCCTGGCTTAGCTTGGGAGGCGTGTTCTTGAGATGCTTGAGGACCAGTTCCTTGAGCGTCTCGGCCTGGAAGGGCGGCTCGCCCGCTATCAGATGGTAGAGCATGCAGCCGAAGGAATATATGTCCGCCTGGATGTCGCAGGGCCTTCTCTTGCCGGATATCGTCTCAGGCGACACGTACAAGGGGGTTCCGTAGACTTTCGTGCTTTTACGTTTTGCACAGTGGAATATGGTCTCTGCGAGCCCGAAGTCAGCCAGTTTAGGCACGCCGTCGAAGTCGAGCATTATGTTTGCAGGCTTGAGGTCCCCGTGAGTGAGCTGCATAAAGTTCTGCCCGTAGCTCAGGGCATCTGAGATCTTTGCCGCTATGTCAAGCACACGGTCCAGAGGCAGCAGATCCTTCTGGTATATCATCTCCTGAAGATCCCCTCCCTCGACCAGCTCCATCGCCAGATAAGAAAGGCCTTCAGGAGTGGTGCCGGCATCATAGACCTTGACTATGTTAGGGTGGTCCAGCTTGGCCATTGCATGGGCCTCACGGATGAACATCTCGATAAACTCACTGTCCCTCGAGAACTCCCTCGAGACCACTTTCAAAGCGACGTTCCGCTGAAGGTTGACCTGCTCGGCACGATACAGCGTGGCATGGCCACCCTCGCCGATCTTGTCTATTATCTCGTAGTTCCCTATCTTGAAGCCGGGGTTCAACTTGTCTGGTTCTAAATTCAAGACGCGATTTCTCCAAAAAACGTTTGCAAGGCCATTCTCGGCCGGCCGTGTGTCAGCCTCTGGCTAATCTAACCCAAGACCTCTCACTGTTCAACTCGCGAAGACGAAAAAACTAAGCCGGTTGGATTGTCCAGCTCTGGCGCCGGCGGCAGCCGGTGCGGCGAAATGGCCGGTGCATACCCGAAGCGGTCGGGACAGACCAAGCAGGTATGCCCGCTCCCGCATCGGCGTGACCTAGCATCCAAACAGCAGGCCGCGCAACGCGGCTCATGCGGAGTTTTGAAATTGGCTCTGCCGTCAAAATATTGATTTTCCCCACATATGGGTTATTGTCACCCCAAAATCATAAGCGATCACGGTACAAGAAGATCAAATGTAAAGAGCTGCGGATGAAAAAGATTCTGATGGTGATGGTTGACGGCTTCGGGATTCCCGCGGAAGGCTGGCGTGGCTCGATTTATGGGAGACACTGTTCCGAGGGATTCCTCGGGCTGTTGGAGGGCTGCTCCGTGCCGTTGGACTGCCAAATGGGCGTTCCGGGGACACCGCAGAGCGCCACTGGACAGACGGCGCTTTTCACAGGGTTCAACGCTGCTGCTGAAGTCAATATGCATGTCCAGGGCTTTCCTGGGCCTTCACTCAGAAAACTCATCTCACGTCGCAACATTTTCGGGACGATTTCGGCATCGGGACACAGGGCGGCATTCTCCAACGCCTATGTGCGCTTCACAATTGCGGAGCTGATGTGCAAAAAACTTGCTTCGGTGACGACAGTCATGACCGGCATCAGCGGTGTCCTCGAGAGGGGCAGGGATTGTCTTGTCGCCGGCGATGCCGTATACCATGACATCACCAGGGCATCCCTTCCGAAAAAATACGATGTCCCAGAGATAAGCCCCGAGCAGGCCGCCGAGGACTTGCTGAAAATATGCGCCGCCAACGACTTCACGTTGTTCGAGTACTTCCTCACAGACCACGCCGGGCACAAGCTCGACCAAAACATGCTGTCGCAGGCACTGTCAAATCTCAGCCGATTCTTCTGCCATATCATAGATAACTCTAAAGACAGCCTCGCAGTCGTCTTGACCAGCGACCATGGCAACTGCGAAGATATCACCTCCAAGCACCATACCACGAACCCGGTCCCCTTCTTCTCGCTCGGATTTGGAATGCCTCAAGCCCCCCCCCTGAGAATCGAGCAGGTCTTTGCCTTCCTACGTGATTATATGAGGAGTTAATTTCAAAACTCCGCGTGAACCGCATTGGGGGCGCAGGCGCGGCAGACGGTGCGGCGAAATGGCTGGTGCATACCCGGAGCTGTCTGTGCCTGCCATTTCGCCGTGGCGCATGCCGTGCCTCCGACCCAACCCTTTGGGCGGCATTTTTTTTTTGGCTCGAATGCCGCGCCGGAGCGGTCGGGGCAGGCCATACAGGTATGCCCGCCCCCGCATCGGCGTGGCCTCGCATCCAAAATGGCAGGCCGCGCGGCCACGGGTAGTTTTGAAATTGACTCTGAGGTGAAAATCATCACCGGAGAGCCTTGCGATCCCGGCAAATGCGATTTCATTTTTTCACTTGCCGATGCTTTCTGGTATAGCGTAAGATAATATCTCGGAGATTCTCCGATCTGATAGGCTTGGCGACATAGTCGTCCATCCCGGCGCTGAGACAGATTTCGCGGTCGCCCTTCATCGCGTTGGCCGTCATGGCGACTATATAAACACCCGGGTCGGGCATTGCAGACCCGGGGTCACGGATGATTCTGGTCGTCTCGAATCCGTCCATGATTGGCATCTGGCAGTCCATGAGGACAATATCGTATTTTTTTTGTCTGAGTGCGTTTAGCGCCTCGGCGCCGTTCTGTGCGGAATCTGCGTTGATGCCGAGCTTTTTCCTCAGCACTGCGACTGCCACATGCCTGTTAACAAGATTGTCCTCCGCCACCAGAATTTTCAGGTTGCTGAAGTTCATACCCTCACTAGGCCTTCCGGCAACAGGCTTGGCATGTCTTTCAGGAACGACTCTGTGTTTTTTCAGAGGCAGCGTGAACCAGAAGCTCGAGCCCTTGCCCTCGGTGCTCGAGAAGCCGATATCCCCTTTCATCATCTCGACAAGCTGCTTGCAGATCGCCAGCCCCAGGCCGGTGCCGCCATATTTCCTGGTGGTCGAGGGGTCGATCTGTGAGAATGAGCGGAAAAGCAAATCCCTGCGATCGGGAGGGATACCGATCCCGGTGTCAATCACGATAAATCGCAGTGTCGCCAAGTTCCTCGAAGAACCCTCAAGCTCGACCCTTACTTCAATCTCGCCAGACTCGGTGAATTTGAGCGCATTGCCCAGAAGATTAAGCAGCACCTGTCTGATGCGGCGCGGGTCGCCCTTGAGCACCGACGGTATCTTGTCCGATATGGACAGCTTGAAATCTATATTCTTCTCCTCGGCCTTCAAAGATACAATCCTTGATACCTCATCAACCAAATTCCCAAGCTCGAAAACTATGGACTCAATGTCCATTTTGCCGGCCTCGATCTTCGAGAAGTCAAGGATGTTGTCGGTCAACGAAAGCAGTTGTTCAGCACATATCCTCACCGTGTCGGCATACCGCCGCTGCTCCTGGTCCAGAGGCGTGTCAAGAAGAAGCTCCGTCATCCCGATAACACCATTCATCGGAGTTCTGATCTCATGGCTCATGTTTGCAAGGAACTCGCTCTTGGCCCGTGTGCCCGCCTCGGCCAGCTCTCTGCTGTGGCGCAGCGATTTCTCTATCTCGCGCCTTTTGCGGATATTGACCAACAGCTGCGAGAAGATCGAGAGCAACTTCGCCTCGGCCTCCGAGTACAAATGCTTCCGGCGTAGCGAGAGGAAAACCACAAAACCGCAGCAGCTGTCCACGTCCATCATTGGCACGGCAATAAGGCTTTTTGCTCCAACCGAGCGCAGGAATGCACATGAATCGGGCAGATCTTTCGCCTCGGCATCGCCCACAATAACCGTCTTCCCCTCGGCGTGGACCTTGCACCATTCCGCGACAAACCATTCAGGCATCGCCCCCGGATGTCCATCGAGGCATGGCCACTCATGGGTCTTAATGCAAATCTTCCTCGGATGGTCGTATTCCAGAACATATACCCTGTCGGCATTGACAAAATCCCCGAGTTCGGAAAGGGAAGCGACGATCTTGCCGTCCGCCTCCTCAAGGGGAAGGCTGATATAGGTGGAGGAAATGCCGGTCAGCAGCTCCTGCATCCGGGTCTGCCTGAGAAGCTCCTTCTCCGCGACCTTCCTGTCGGTTATGTCCGTATGCGAGCCGGCCATCCTCACAGGAAGGCCGTCCTCATTGCGGACCGCGCTGCCCCTGGCCAGTATCCAGCGCCAGCCGCCATCACGGTGCAACATTCTGAACTCCACATTGTAAAGCTCCATCTCGCCCCTCAGATAGCGGTCCACATAATCCATCACAAAAGGCTTGTCCTCGGGATGAAGATTTCCGGAAAAAGTCTCGAACCTGTTCTCCAGCTCGTCATCCTTGAAACCCAGCTGCTCCTTCCATCTCGGCGATAGATAAAGACTGTTGCTGCGCAAGTCCCAGTCCCAGATTCCGTCGTTTGAGCCTTGGACGGCGAGTGCGAACTGCTCTCTGCTGAGCTTCAGCTGTTCTTCGGACCGCTTCCTTTCCGTGATGTCAAAGATGAACCCGTCGAGGTACCGGACCTCTTCTGAATCTTCCACGACGGCGCGGCCTTTCTCATATACCCAGTATATATCCCCGTCCGAGCCGACAAGACGATACTCGATCTCCCAGGGCATCCCCGTTTCCATGCCTGCATTCACCTTGTTGGAGACAAACTCCGTGTCCTCCCTATGTATCACGCTTTCATAAGACCGCACGGAGTTGTTTATGAAATCAGTGAGGTGATATCCCGCGAGCGAGTCGGGTTCAGAACTCATGTAAAGCATGGTCCAGTTCTTGTCTGGCTTGCATCTGTAGGAAACCCCCGGGATGTTGGACACCAGCGACCGGAACTGCTGCTCGCTCCGGAGCAAGGCCATCTCCATCTTCTTGCGATCGCTGATGTCCCTGAAAACCAGCACCGAGCCGATGGTGTCACCTTTGTCCCTTATCGGGGACATCGAACCTGAAATCTCGTGTCTTGACCCGTCGTGAGAGAGCAAGGTTGTGTCTTCGGGAAGCTCCAGTGTTTGCCCTGCCGCCATGGCCTTCCTGAGTTTTTTGCGGGTTGTGGCGTCAGCGACCATGAAGATTCCCTCGAGCGGATTCCCCTCTGCCTGCTCAAAATTTTTCCCCGTCAGGTACTCAGCAAGGCTGTTCATGTCCTGAACCCTGCCTTCGGGATCGGTGCTCATCACTGCATCGGCTATGGAATGCAATGTGGCGTTTATCTGTTCGCGGCTCCGGTTCAATTCTTCCGTACGGAGCTGTATCCTCCTCTCCAGATCCCTCCCGCGGTTCACAGCAAGAAAAATATAAACAACCACCAAAACAGTCAAAAGCAGACCTGATATGAATACCAAAATACCCAGCCTCAAGGGTTTGGCGTAGAGCGAATGAGAACTAACCGGGGAGGCCTTGAGTAGAAACACCCTGCCGAATGCAAGTATCGGCCTGGTGATACAGCAATCCGAAGCCCACCGATCTCCAGAGGGGAGCATTGCCGCCATCAAATGTTCGCCTGAGTCGTCCCGCAAGACAAGTCCGGCGGTGAACTTCTGGTCGCCTACACAAGTTTTAAGCAATTGTGAAAGGTTTAACGCGGCACCGACAAAACCTGAGACCTTATCGGCACCTGGCTCCGTCAGAGGACGGAATACCCAAAGTACTCGCAGATGCCCATTGCCAAGGGCCATGTTTGCCGGAAGACTGCAGGAGGTCTCCCCGGTCAGGGAGGCATCATCGAGAGCCTCTCGGCAAACCCCGTCAGTGCCGACATCAAAACCAAGAAGAGCCTCGTTGCCCTCAAAAGGAAATACACCCATCACAGGATAGCGGACTTCATGCCACGCACCGGAATCGGCCGGCTCAGATAAGATCCATTCCCAGGCTGCAACGCTATGGTTACCGGCCAGGGATGCTGCGAAACTCGCAAAATCTTCCTGCCTCCCACCTTGCCCGAGATGTCGGCAGAAATTCACCAAGGAAGCAAGCTCCACCTCCTCCAGCTTGCGAAAGAACAAATCCGTCCCGAGCGTCTCCCTGCCAAGAAGCCTGCGCAGCGTCATGCATGACGAATGTCTCTCCCCGACATAGGCGCCCCAAGAGGCGAAAACCGTGAGGATAATCCCTGTGGCGGCGGCGAAAAAAGGCAAGCCCGTAAAATAATTCCCCCGCCTCGCCGAAATCAAATGAAAGATTGCCGCGGATACAGCAAGTGATAACAGAAGCACAAAGGGCGGCAGTGTTGATGCCGCAAGCATTCTCCGCCACTCTCGGGCGTCAACATCCAGGCCAAGGACCGCAAGGGTCCGCCCGCTTTTAGGATCCCTCAAAGGAACGTGCGCGGAAACCCATACTCCCCAGTCGTCACGCACAGGGCCCTCGACAAAAGAATCACCGCCCAAGAAAAGACCCTTCAGCAGGTCAGACGGCTTGGGATAGACCTGCCCAGGCCAGGACTTGTCGGGCGATGAATCAGGCTCGTTGTCAATATAAAAGAAAACCTCCCCGGCACCCCTCAAACCCATCAGATAGACAAAACGACATTCGGGAATAGCCTTGCCGAGAATGTGGAACTGACGCTTAAGCCTGCGGTACTGGAGCTTCGAGATGTCGGATTCGTCGCCTGCAAGTGCCTTCAGATGCTCCGGGTTGATCGCCTCCGCAACAAGCACAGCCTCCTCGAGCAGCCTGGCTCTAGCCATCTCCTCCTCACGGCGGACGAGATACAAAGGACACACTATGCCCAGAAGCAAGACAAGCAAAAAAATCGCCCAGCGATGCCTCGACACGTAAGTTTTCGACAACAATTTTTCCCCGTTATACATCCTTAGTCCCCAGCCTGAGCATATGACAAGACGGCGCCGAATTGAGACAAAAAAGGAGCCGACAACGGCAACCCCTCGAAATCCCTATATACAGAGCCAATTTCAAAATAGTATGCTAAAGCGCAAATGCAAACAGCGTCATTTTTTTTGCCAATACGCATTGCAGGCTTGCGGGTTGAAGCTAAATTAAGCCGGTCTTGAAGATATTGGCTGGGGCGGGATAATTTTCTTAGGAGGCAAAGATGAACGGCAGCGGGATGAGCAAGGCATACGAGCCTGGAGAAGTTGAGGGGAAATGGCGCGCGGCCTGGAGCGACAGCGGTGTTTTTCGCGGCACTCCAGCCTCGGGCAAACCGCCTTTCTCCATCGTGATTCCCCCGCCGAACGTCACCGGGATTCTGACGATGGGACATGTCCTGAACAACACTTTGCAAGACATCCTGATCCGGCGCAAGAAGATGGACGGTCTCGAGGTTTGCTGGTTCCCCGGGACTGACCATGCAGGAATAGCTACAGAGAGCAAGGTCGAGCGCTATCTGAGGGAGAGCGAGGGCAAAGGTCGGGACGATCTCGGACGGGAGGAGTTCATACGCAGGGTATGGCAGTGGAAGGAGGACTACGGCGGGACAATAGTCCGTCAGCTTAAGCAGCTTGGCACCGGATGCGACTGGAGCCGCGAACGCTTCACCCTCGACAGCGGCCTCAGCCATGCCGTCAGAAAAGTCTTCGTCGAGCTCTACAACAAGGGTTTGATATACCGCGGCAAAAGGATGATAAACTGGTGCCCGGCATCAAAGACCGCGCTTTCAGATGAGGAGGTGGTCTACAGGGAGGTACATGGGTACTTTTACCATTTCTCATATCCTCTCAGCGACGGCTCGGGAGCGCTCGAGGTCGCGACAACCCGTCCGGAGACGATGCTCGGCGACTCCGCTGTAGCAGTGAACCCAGACGATCAGAGATACAAGGGCATCGTCGGCAAGACAGTGGATTTGCCGCTTACGGGCAGGAGGATACCCGTGATCGCCGACGAGCACGCCGACCCGGAGTTCGGCACTGGATGCGTGAAGATCACCCCGGCACACGACCCTAACGACTTCGCCGTCGGCATGCGCCATGGCCTGGAGGTCATAAACGTCATGAATCCCGATGCCACGATGAATCAGGCCGCCGGCGAGGAGTTCGTCGGCATGGACCGGTTCGAGTGCCGCGAGAAAGTGGTCGAGATGATGAGGAAGCTGAAACTGCTCGTGAAGGTATGCGACCACAAGCACAGCATAGGCTACTCCGAGCGCGGGGATGTGCCGATAGAACCCCGAGTGAGCGAGCAATGGTTTGTCAAGATGCGGGAGCTCGCCGACCCGGCAATTGCAGCGGTAAGAGACGGCAGGATCCGCTTTCATCCTGAACGCTGGACAAAAACATATTTCCACTGGATGGAGAACATCAAGGACTGGTGCATCAGCCGTCAGATATGGTGGGGGCACAGGATACCGGCGTGGTACAACGATGCTGACGGGGAGACATACGTGGGCATGGAGTCCCCGGAAGATTCCGGCGTGGAAGGAAACTGGCGGCAGGACGAGGACGTTTTGGACACATGGTTCAGCTCGTGGCTGTGGCCTTTCTCGATAATGGGCTGGCCGGATGACACGGAGGACATCGGGTTCTTCTATCCGACTGATGTTCTGGTGACTGGTCCGGACATCATCTTCTTCTGGGTGGCAAGGATGATCATGGCAGGGCTCGAGTTCATGGGCGAAGCCCCGTTCAAAGATGTGTATTTCACGAGCATAATCCGTGACGATAAGGGGCGCAAGCTGAGCAAATCTCTGGGAAACAGCCCGGACCCGCTGGACGTGATCGGCAAATATGGTGCCGACGCGCTGAGGTTCTCGATAATCTACATCGCCCCGATGGGCATGGATATATTCTACAGCAACGAGAAATGCGAGCTGGGGAGGAATTTCGCCAACAAGCTTTGGAACGCGTCGCGGTTCAGGACTTTGCACGGTCCGGTCGCCGATGGATTCGAGGACTTGACCAGAGAAAATTTCCATAGTTGCGCAACAGACGAGAAATGGATACTGTCAAGACTGCTCCTGACCGCCGAGTCGGTCAGCCGCGCACTGGACGAGTTCCGTTTCCATGAGGCGGCACACACTCTCTATGACTTCGTCTGGAACGAGTTCTGCGACTGGCATGTCGAGACAGCCAAGGTCGTGCTCTCCGATGAAAGCTCCAGGGACAGGGCGCTGAAAATCTTCGACTACACCCTCTTCGCCATACTCAAGCTCTTGCACCCCTTCATGCCATATGTCACCGAGGAGCTTTCACACCAGCTCGGGTATGTCACTGACGGCAACAGCATTGTCCGGCACCATTACCCCGGGGCGGAGATCAGGGACATCGTCACACTGGATGAGTCACTCTTGAAAGGCACCAATGCGAAGTTCGCAATCGTCAGAGCCGGAAGGAACATAAGGGCAAGCTACAATATCCCGCCTTCAAAAGGGGTGAAGTTCATCTTCAAGCCGGCCGACGAGCAGACCGGAGCATTCATCGAGACTCAGACGGACTCGATGAAGGTTCTCATGAGGGCAGACAGCCTTGTCGCCGACTCGAAGTTCGCAGACACAAGAATCCCTTCGTCCGTCACGGACGCAGGCACACTCTACATGCCTCTGGACGGATTGATAGACATCGAGGCGGAGAAGAGAAAGCTACTGGGACAGCAAAAGGACCTGGAGGCTTGGATCAAGGCATCAAGGGCAAAACTCTCAAACCCAAATTTCACGGGGAAAGCCCCGGAGAAGGTCGTATCCGAAGCCCGCGCAAAACTCGCGGACATGGAAGAGAAGCTGTCAAGAGTCAAAGGTATGCTCACATCCCTTGAACAATAGATCCGCAACCCTGACGTTGGCCAAGGAGCCAAGGACAGGACAACCACAGATAGACAAGGCTTCGGGCAATGAGAAAACTCGAGATAGTATCGTGTGTTGTCGCCCTGCTCTTCCTCTCGGGGCTCAGACTGCATACACTTGATCCCGGCCAGGAGAACAGCCACGACACCTACTACCATGTGGTCATGGCCGATCTCGGCCCCGGGTTCTTCATGTCCAGGAAACTCCCCTATATGACCATGTCATACTGGTTCGAAAACTTCAGCGACAAAGAGCTCGGCTTCCACCTCCTGCTATGGGCGCTGCGGGGTTCGATGAGAGCTGTTAATCTTGAGACCGGCGCCCCGTTCCATATCGAGCACATGTTTCTCGCACTGTTGCTTCTGGTGTGTTTTTCATTGACCGCCAGATATTTCGGCATGCCACGCATACAGCTGCTCATCCTGGGGCTCGTGGGCTTTTCACCATTTTTGCTCACCCGGCTGGTCGCGCCAAGACCACACCTGCTTGGCATCTCGCTGATGCTGATAGCCTGTATAGCCTTCGACAAGATGAACAGCCTGCGGCAGTGGTATCTGGCCTTCGCTTGCGGATTCGTGATGGCATGGGCGTATTCCAACCCCCATTTCGTGCTGTTGCCAGCAGTAGCCTTCGGTTTGCATAAAGAGAACTGGCGGCTTGCTGTGTGCATTCCTGTGCTCACCTTGGCGGGAATAGCTGCCGGATTCACCCTGCATCCCCAATTCCCCAACACATTCGTCAACTGGAAAATACAATGTGTTGACGTGATGCTTGTCTCGTTTTCAAGGGATAATCCCGTGGTCCTGGGGACAGAGCTTCGCCCGGCAAACTGGAGTTTTATCTTGGCAGAGTTCATGCTTATCGCCGTTTTCATTGTCAATATCACTCTTTTTGTGCGAAGATGGATGACCCAGGGATCAAGCGCCCTCTTCTGCAGGCAATCCCCTTTTCTGCTGATAAGCACCGTGGCCACTCTGGGAGTTTTTCTGGCGATACGCGGGGTGGAGTACGCATTGCCGTTCAACATGCTCGCACTGGGGATGGCCTTGTCGGACTCCTCCGACACAAAGCTGCAGCGCTATGTCGGAAGACCGGGGTTTTCTATAGCTTTCGCTCTGCTGCTGCTGGTCGCCATGGTTGTCAACGGTCGAGGCTATATCAGAAAGGCCACAGGCCTGGGGATTACTCCCTATGACGACTTTGCCGAATGGGCCGAGACCGCCGGGATGCCCGAGGGGACGTATGTGGCAAATGCAAACTGGTCGGATTTCCCTCTCCTCCTCTATGCAGCGCCACAGTTCATCTACTCTCTGGGCATTGACCCAATGTTCGCCTATCATAAATACCCGGACAGAGTCACCAGACTCGAGATGTTCAGAACCGGAAAGCATCTGATCTCCCAAGAGGAGCTGTACGAAATCGTGAAATCGCGGTTCATCTTTGTATCCCGCTACAACCGCGCCCTTTCCACCGACATGTACAAGCTAGGTTACCGTTCGGTATACCAGGGCAGGGACGGAGACCTTTTCATCCTCCCGAAGCCCCAAAGAGACACCACATCACATGATCCCCATGAGTCAAACTGGCTCAACTGAAAAAAATCCACTTCACAAATTGTTTTTTCTGCAATTGCATGTACACTACTTGATTTTCGGGCTATGAACTTATCAACAAAGTGTGAGGAGACAAGGATGAGGATGCTGATTCTTGCAGTGGCTGGGGCATTCATGCTCACAGCCTTCGTCGGATGCGCGTTTATCGAAAAACTCAAACATGCGACCAAAGAGGCAACACATGCCGCCAAAACAGGCTCTACCGAATACCTGATGCCTTTCGCGGTAACTCTCGACGGCCAGTCAACGGTGCCTAAGAACGCGGTATGCGCAGGTATCGCCAACCCGGTTCCCAACAACGCCGAGATTGTCGTTGAGGCATCATCCGGCAAGATGATCATAATCAACGCCTTCCCCTGCGATCCGGATGGCAACGTGGCCAACGATGCCAAAGCCGCGATAATCCTGATCGAAGAGGGAAAGAACAAAACCACGATAGACAAGACGACGGACAACAAAAAACTCTCGGCAGGCAACCACATCATGAATGTTGTGGCCGACAACAAAACAGCCAGAGTGTTCTTCACAGTCAAATAAACGCCTGAACCGCCAAAGAAAGCCGCCTGCATTGCGCCGGCGGCTTCTTTTTTTGCTCTATGAGCCAATTTCAAAACTCCGCGTGAACCGCGTTCGGAGCGCGGCAGACGGTGCGGCGAAATGGCTGGTGCATACCCGAAGCTGTCGCTTATTGCAGACTCCGGAGGGAAATCAGTCCTTAGCGGGGCTGTCGAGATGGACGGTATTCAAATTTGCGATGTCCACCAGTGTTATTTCGACGTACGTTTTCCAAACGCGCGGGGCTGTCACAAGCTAGAGGGCACGAGGCAACCCTTCCTGTTCGGCTGCGCCCTCATCGTCAAATGTCACCTTTATCCCCTTGACATCGGGATTGTCCTTCAGGAACCATTCATAGATGAACTTCTCCAGGCTGGCTCTGGCATGCTCGCGCACAATGTCCTTGCTTTGCTTCTGCGAAGCCTTTTCGCGCGCATATGAGCTGATGTTTTTCTTCAACGTGTCGAGATGCTTTTCCTTGTTGAAGACAAGCATGCCGCCTTCCCTGCTTGCCCTGATGCTGTCGGTATATATGGAAGGTTCCCCGGGTGTGAGCGCCGGCGCCTTAACATGGGCTATCCCGTCCTCGAACTTGAAATACCATCTGCCCCGTTCTGACGGGACATGATACACGTACCTTACCTTGAATGAAATCCTGTATTCGGCCTCTGATTTGACGGGTCCTATCCAGGGAAGGATGATCTTGATCTGCTGGGTCTCCTCGATAACCTCGTTTGTTGTCCGGGATACCAGCTCAAGATTCGATACCTGACGCATGAACTCAGTATTGTCGAATAGCTCCGTCAGGGTCGTGACTTCAACACCCACTAGACTTGAGGTCTTCCAGAGGTATGACAAAATCAGGATACAGCACGTAAGCACTACGGAAAAGCAGATTATCGCAACTGATCTCGTGCCAATAGCCGGCGCTCTGGAGCAGGATTCCAATCGATTCCTGTCCTTTGTCTCCACGGCCTTTTTAATCCAGTGCATTGCTGTTCCGGTCATCGGGGGGACGTAAGAAACCCGCTATGCCGCCGATCCCGGTAAGAAGGGAGGGCAATGGGCTGGGGATCGCCGTTATGACACCCAAGATAACCCCCTTGGATATCGCCACCAGCCACGAGTCCTTGTACGCATATCTCTGCATGATGATGCAAGGTGCCGTGAGCACTGCCGCAATGGAGCACGACACCATCCAGCCCACTCCCGTGGCATCGGGTCCGAAAAGCATCAGGTCAACAACAATCATACCAAGCGCGACAAGCGGGTGAAGCCCCAATGTATGCAAAGTATATTTGTTCATGCCATGCTCCGAATATCTCTCCCGGATTAGTATATCGCCATACAGAAGCACTTTCAAGATATCTTGTCGTTTAGGATCTTGGGTTTCGATATTCGAATTTGTTTGGGGAGCCAATTTCAAAACTCCGCGTGAACCGCGTTGGGAGCGCAGGCGCGGCAGACGGTGGCGCATGCTGCTGTATGGCAAAGACCATAAGTGCATGACACCAATATCTCCTCATTCGGTGTTGTCGCGGTAAATGTTCATGTCAAAAGACTTGAATGCATCCAGGGCAATCTGAACGTCGCCGAGGTTCTCAGTCCTTCCAATAAGCTTCCCGTCGGCGATCTTTGCAAGATCGAACGTAAGACAGCGACCGTCGGGGAAGAAAAAGCGCGCATCACCACTATTCCTCCTGGCAAGATGCCTCCTCGATGATGCAGTCTGGAGATGCTTTATCCTCTCCAAAGGCACTGACAACTCGGCATATTCTGTCTTTATCTTTGCCAGATTGTTATCGATCGTCTGCAAAACGCCGCTGATCTGGTCGCCATTTATGAACACCACCAGATCCTCCTCGACAGCCTCGCTTGAGCCTAGAGCGCCAGGAAGCTTGCCGTTCCAGACACTGACCTTCAAGTCGCTTATCCTCAACGTACCCTGTGTCTGATTCGAGAAATATACATACGATCCAGCCTCTTCAAGCCCGCCTGTATCGACCCACTGCTTCGATACTGCGTCGTCTATAAGCAAAGTGAACTTGCCGCTCTCCCTGTCGGCAAGCAAACTGAGCCTGCCTTTCCCTGAACGAAGCTCGCTAGACTGAACCATCCCCAGATTCTCCGACCCGCCACCGCCAAACCGCTGCAGATAGGCATGACCCGATGATACATGAAGCCAATAGCAGTTGCGCGGCAGGCCAGGCTTGTCCCCGGCATAGAACATCAATTGGAACTGGCAATTCCCGGTAGACTCGAAGCTGAAGTCTATCCGCGCCATGTCGCCAATTCTCATGTCCCGTCCAGTGTAGCATACCCCGCTGAGGGATATAACCCCGTCCTCGAACGTGACAACCCCTCCCGAGCGGCTTTCTGTTTTCCAGTCCTCGATGCTTCCTACACCGCTGAAAAGCGTGTCCGGCATCTCATTCTCAGGATAAATATGCTGTATCATGCTGCGGTTGACCGTCAGGATACCGCCGTAATGGGTTTCCAGTTTCGCCTCCGCCAAGCCCAAGGCAATCAACCTGCCGGGCAACGAGTCACCATTCGTAAGCCCTATCGTCACATCACCGTCAGGATACATGACATACTTGCCAATGTCTATGTTCGCCACATTTTGCGCTTTGAACAATATCTCCTGGGCAGCCTCGGGGGACTTCCACAATATACCGAGTGCCGGGTCAAACGACAAAAGCTCGCCGCGTAACATGTCCCTGTTGACGAAACAAATCACATCCATCCCGCTGGTGTTCTCCCGCCTCGGCGGGTGGGCAGTGCGCAGCAGTTCTCCTGACTCCCCTTCGTCATCCAGGGCATCCGGGTCGTCAATGTCGAGGATCAGCTCCCCGGAGACCGACGCGCAGAAAAGCAATGCAGCAAGAAAGGCCACGGCATTCCCGCATCGGCGTGGCCTCGCATTCAAAATGGCAGGCCGCACGGCCACGGGTAGTTTTGAAATCGGCTCTTCCACAAAAATATCTCCAAATTACATTTCCTCGTCCACGCCTTCACAGCAAATCTAGTCTCATTCACCACATTATCAACCTCGTATCAGAACAAATCCAAAGACAATCACCAGAGCCGCTCTAAAAACTTTGCATTAACTGCGTCAGGCAGACGAAGCCAGTTTCGAAACTTTGCGCGGCCACGGATAGTTTTGAAATCGGCTCCCGACAAAAAACATTCCGGCCACTTGAACATGAACCATAAATACACTCTATTACCCAAGGAGCAAGTTCCAAAACTCCGCGTGAACCGCGTTGGGAGCGCAGGCCGTGCAGCCACGGGTAGTTTTGAAATTGGCTCCAGGGCCAATTGCAAAGCATTGCATGGGCCCGCGTCGGACAGACACCCGGAGTTCTGCAAATCGGCTCAATAGTTCTTGATAAGGTTCTCTCATGGCATCAAAGCTCATCTTCGCCAAAAGCAGCTCATGTGCCGACATGCTGTACGCCACAGGCTTTCTCGCCTTCGACCCATTCCTCTATTTCGAGACTGAAAAGGAGAAGGGCGTCATCGTCTCATCCCTCGAATTCGGAAGGGCTAGCAAGGAGGCGAGGAAGGGAATCAAAGTGTATGAACCAAGAGACCTTTTCGGCAGAAGGGCCGACCGAGTCTCCATTGCAACACTAATACAAAAACTCGACAGGCTATTCCCAAAAAACTCATGGTGCGTGCCGGCAGACTTCCCACTCAACATCGGATTGCAGCTCAAAAGACGAAAAATCAAGATCTCACCGGCTAGAAAACCCCTGTTCCCGGAGAGAACACGCAAGAGCATACAAGAAGTCGCCGCAATAAAGGCAGCACTCTCTATCTCCGAGGCCGCCATGGCCAAAGCCATGCAAATCATCGTCGACTCGATAGTCTCCCGTGACGGAACGCTCATCCGCAACAAAGCTCCCTTGACCTCGGAAAAAATCAAGTTCGAGATATCAATGGTGCTTCTCGAGGCAGGCGCCCACGCCGAATCCACTATCGTCGCGTGCGGCGGCCAGGCAGCAGACCCCCACAATTCCGGCTCAGGGCCAATACGTGCGGGGCAGCCCATTGTGATCGACATATTCCCGAGGCTCCTCGACCCCAGGGACCCTGCTATCCCCTCCGGATACTGGGGCGACATCACCAGGACATTCGTAAAAGGAAAGGCCCCGTACAGACTGCGGAAGGCATATGACGCAGTAAAGGAAGCTCGCGACAGAGCCAAGGATTTCATCAAACCCGGCGTCAGCGGCGCAGAGGCATTCAGAATAGCGGCAGACACACTCGAAAAACATGGATTCAAAACAGAAAAGGTCAATGGCGTGAACCAAGGCTTCTTCCATGGCCTGGGCCATGGTGTCGGCCTGGACATACACGAGCCTCCAGCTCTCTCTTTGCGAAATCCGCACCCGCTCGAGCAAGGAAACATCGTCACCGTCGAGCCCGGACTCTACTACCCAGACCTCGGAGGAATCCGGCTCGAGGACATGGTGCTCGTCCAGAAAAACTCAAGCCTTACCCTAAACTCATTCCAAGACCACTTCGAGATCGATTAACCTCTTTTTCCCAATAAGCACTTTGGCTTTTCATAAAAACAATATAAATTCCCAATCTGTATGGAGCTTCAGACTCATCGGCATGCGGCTCCTGCACACGGCATCAGCCGCGTCCTCTCTCGCCCGGGTGGCGGAATGGCAGACGCAACGGACTTAAAATCCGTTTCCCGTAGGGAGTGGGGGTTCGAGTCCCCCCCCGGGCACCACACTCAAAATCAACGGCTATTGATTTTCGTGCCGATTCGGGATACAATAGAGGGTCGGTTGCAATTTGAACCCCAAGGCAGGCCTGGGTAAAGTTAAAGAATGGAGATGTTATGTCGAGACACATAGGAGTTCTGACCAGCGGCGGAGATTGTCCGGGGCTGAACGCGGCCATCCGTGGCCTTGGCAAGTCGTGCATAAAAAACAGCATCGAGGTGACAGGCTTCCTCGACGGATTCCGCGGAGTCGCATTCGACCGCAGCATGAAGCTCAAGAAGGAGCATCTCACCGGCTTGCTGACAGACGGAGGGACTATACTCGGGACCAGCCGCGACAAACCCCACAAAATGCCCGTAGGCGGCAAAAACATGAACATGATCAGTTCGGTGGTGGAGACATACCAAAGGCATCACCTCGATGCCCTCGTATGCATCGGCGGCGGCGGAACACAGAAAAACGCACTGCTCCTGAAAAAGGCCGGACTGAACATCCTTACGCTTCCGAAAACCATAGATAACGACATTTACGGGACGGACGTGAGCTTCGGGTTCGACACAGCTGTCGGCATTGCCACAGAAGCCATAGACCGTCTGCACTCCACGGCGACAAGCCACCATCGGAACATCATCGTCGAGACAATGGGGCACAGGGCTGGCTGGCTGGCGTTGGGCGCAGGAACAGCAGGCGGGGCAGATGTGGTGCTCATCCCGGAGATCCCGTACAGCATCGAGAAAGTCGTCGAGGCCATCCGCATACGCCGCGCAGACGGCAAACGCTTCAGCATCATAGCCGTCGCCGAGGGAGCAATCAGCATCGAGGATAAAATCCTCATAGACCAGCTGCTTGCGCAAAAAAAAGCGGCCACGTCAAAGTCAAAGGCCGAGAAATTCTCGGGCTCACTCGAAGAGTTCCACAGGCAACATGTCTCCCACACAGTCAGACTTACAGATAAGATCACCGAGCTTACCGGGCAAGAGTCGCGGCTCACCATCCTTGGTCACCTCCAGCGAGGCGGCTCGCCATCCGCCGCCGACAGGCTGCTCGCAACCAGGCTGGGTGCCGCCGCCGCCGAGCTAATAGCAGAAAACCGCTTCGGATTCATGGTCGCGATACAAGGCGACTCGTGTGCGCCCGTGCCTCTCGAGGATGTCGCAGGAAGAAAAAAACTCGTGCCCCATGACCATCAGCTTGTTTGCGCAGCCAGACTCGTCGGCACCAGCTTTGGTGCCTGAGAGCCAGTTTCAACCTAAACGAAGCGGTGAAATCTCATGAATGGCAGGGAAGATATTTGTATACAGCACTTTAAGATTATCTCTCTTTTCACTTTTCGGGTTAGAAAGAATTTCTGAGATTGGCTCTACTGTCAGACTTCTTGTTATGTTGAGCTCAACATAACAAGAAGTCTGAACTTCATCGAGGCAAGGTTATCTGGACCTACTCCCAAGTCGGCTTCCTCAGCAGCAGAGTCCTGAGAAGTTTTTGTGTAAACCCCTCCTTGCCTTGGCTGCGGGCGTCCTGGTAGTCCAGCGCCTTGAGAATCTCGTCTGCCGAGGAGAACCTCTCATCCGGTTTTTTTGCCAGCATCTTTGCCAGCACATCCTGGAGGTACGGTGGGAAGGAGTTGTTAATCTTCAGAGGCTCGATCGGGCGATGGTGTTTTATCGAGTTCATCATCTCCCCGATCGTCTCCCCGTGGAAAGGCTTGACTCCGGTGAGAAGCTCATAGGCTATGACCCCCATCGAGAAGATGTCCGACCTGCAGTCGCACTTGACGGAGTTCTCGAAGGACTCGGGAGACATGTAGGCCGGCGAGCCAAGCACCTCACGCGTGATCGTCAGCTCCGAATCCTCTATCTTCGCTATGCCGAAGTCGGTGAGCTTGATCTTCAAATCGTCGGTTATCAAAATGTTCCCGGGTTTGATGTCCCTGTGAAGAATGCCGAACTTGTGCACCGTGGCCAGCGCCTCAGCAAGCTGCCTGATTATATACATGCTCTGCTCGTTGGAGAAGTTCGCGGAACGAATGATCTGGTTCAACGCCCTGCCCGGAATAAACTCCATGACAATGTAGGGAATCTGCTCGTCCTCAGATACACCGTATTCAAAAATCTTTATCACATTGGGATGGTCTATCTTTGAAAGTATCTCAGCCTCCCTGATGAATCGCTGCACCTTTGTCCGGTGCTCGCGGCTGCTGTTCTCTCGCCGCAGTATCTTCATCGCGTAGTAGTGCTTGCCCTTCTTGACCAGCAACACCACACCCATGTTTCCAGCGCCGAGCGTCCTGACAACCTCGTAGGCCTTGTGTGGCGAACCCATCTCGCTCGCAGTGCTGTGCGCTTTGCTGGCATGCACCAATGCCGACTCGACCCTCTCAATCAGCTTCTCAGGGGAAATGGGCTTGGAAAGGTAGTCGAAAGCTCCCTGTTTCACCGCACGCACCGCGTCATCAAGATCGGGATCGCCAGTTATCAGTATCACCTGCGTGGACCGGGAGTTGTCCCTGCAGTAGCTCAATACAGAGTCAGGCTCGGAGCCCGGGAGACTTATGTCGCTCAGAACCAAATCGTAGTTGACCGAACCAATTTTCCTGAACGCCTCCTCGCAGCTCCCGGCAACATCAACCAGATAGTTGCACCCCAGAAGCGCGTCACGCAAAAAATCCCTCACAGGCAATTCATCGTCAACGACAAGGATCCTGGCCCACTTGCCCTTGATCGCAAAGTCGCTCCTCCCAGACTTGATTATCTCCTCCGTCGACTCAAGACCCATCTCCTAATTCCCTTCAGGCAGCTTCCCCCGATTCTATAGCCCATAAAAAAATCCGCATTTAAAAGTGGTGCGCGAGGTGGGACTCGAACCCACATGTCGTTAGACACCAGATCCTAAATCTGGCGCGTCTGCCAATTTCGCCACCCGCGCATCGCCCTCAAAACAAAAAATGAACCAACATAAACAAACAACATAATACAATAACGAAGACAATGCAAGCACCGTGGCGGAACATTTCGAGCCGCCCATACCTTCTGCAAACCTCCGGCTACAGCGAATTATATCACAACATGGCACTCGGCACAACTCCAAAAAGGCTCGCAGACAAGCTTCTTTGCCCGGCAATGCCGAAAACATACCATCAGAGCCAATTTCAAATACTCCATGACTGACTTCTTTTCGGCATCGGATTCGGACTTGGCAACAGCGAAGGTGACGATAGAGTGCTGCATCTTCAGTGGGGGGATTCCGCCGCCGCCGCCCTCGCTGGCATGCATGCGAACCGCAAACTGTTGGATATGGGCCTGCTGATCGATTAGGACACCTGACTCGATGCGCAGCCGGGACAGGCACGCGGAGTTTTGCAATTGGATCACTTGGTAAAATAACTCGATTCCCCCCTTGCTTCCAGATATGGATATGGTAGATTAAGCCGGGTATTTTATATCGGGAACCGATTTCAGGACTACCCGTGCCCCCGCGGCTCGTTGCCCAGAGGGTCAGGACGGAGGTTTTGAAGTCGGCTGCGTGACAACATATTCGTGTTTGCGAGGTGATAAATGAAAAAAATTCCGTTCATTCTTCTAGTTCTG
The DNA here is from genome assembly GCA_016930955.1 of Victivallales bacterium. Taxonomy (GTDB): domain Bacteria; phylum Verrucomicrobiota; class Lentisphaeria; order Victivallales; family JAADHT01; genus JAFGFR01. The sequence goes on from JAFGFR010000005.1 coordinate 20,457, forward strand.
GCATTGTCCACACCGGCCATCACAGGCGACTACGAGAAGCTTGAGAAACTCAGGGAGGAGAAAAGGAAGATTGCAGTGCAGATGCATCATAAGAGGGTCGAGCTCATAAAGAACACCCCTTCACTGATGGAGCTGCAGAAGCAGATCATCTCCTTGCACAAGGAGCTTTCTATCCGAGTGGACAACAACAGCGAGATGCGCGAGCTGATAAACAAGCAGCGCGAGGTAGAGGCCCAGATAAGGCTTTTGGAGATGGACTGACGCGATGCACTGTATTCTTGTGACAGGCGGAGCAGGCTTCATAGGGCTGAATTTTGTCAAAATGCTGCTAAGGAAACACCCTGAGGTCAAGGTTGTAAACCTCGATGCCCTCACCTATGCCGGCAATCTGGCCAGCCTCGAGGACTGCATGGACAATCCGATGCACTGTTTTGTCCACGGCAACATCCTCGACAAAGAGCTCGTCTCCTTTGTCATCAGGCGGCATTGCGTCGAGGGTGTGCTGAACTTTGCCGCAGAAAGTCATGTTGACAGGTCAATAGACGCGCCGAGGATATTTTTCGAGACTAACGTGATGGGCACTTTGAATCTTCTGGAGTGCGCACGTGAGTGCGGGGTAAGGCGATTCCTCCAAGTCTCGACCGACGAGGTCTACGGGTCCCTCGGCAAAGAGGGAGCCTTCTCCGAGGACTCGCCGGTGAAGCCGAATTCCCCCTACAGCGCCAGCAAGGCCGCCGCCGACCACCTTGTCCACTCCTTTTATCATACCTTCGGGATGGACTGCGTCATAACAAGATGCTCCAACAACTACGGCCCTTACCAGTTTCCCGAGAAAATGATCCCGCTGTGCATCAGCAATATATGCAAGGGCATAGGTATCCCAGTCTATGGCGACGGGCTCCATGTGCGCGACTGGCTCTATGTGGAGGATCACTGCGTGGCGCTGTGGAAGGTCTTTAACGAAGCCGACGGTGGAGAGGTCTTCAATATCGGCGGCTGCAACGAGAGGCCCAATATCGAGACGGTCAAGACTTTGCTCAGCCTGCTCGAAGCCGATGAGTCTCTGATAACATTTGTGAAGGACCGCCCCGGGCATGACCGCAGATATGCAATTGACGCGTCAAAGATAATGACCCAACTAGGCTGGAGACCTTCCGTCTGCTTCGAGGAGGGGCTTGCCAAAACAGTGAAATGGTATCTTGACAACCAGCCGTGGCTCGAGGGCATAGCCACCGGAAGCTACCGCAAGATCAAACCTCCTGCCTTCGAGGATTGTCGGGGCTCGAGTGCTGATTCAGGTTGAAGAGCCGAATTCAAAATCCCACTTGAACCTAAATAAAGCAGTTGCCGCAGTGTGCCGTTGATCTATTCTTATTTTGAGTGACACTGTAGTAACTACTGCGAACTCAAAATGAGGATGGAGACATGGTGCAATGC
>JAFGFR010000087.1 GCA_016930955.1 Victivallales bacterium
TCCTCATTCAAATATTTCAATATTCTCATTCGTCTATCCTTGTCTCCGGCGGTCTGGCGCTCACGCCAAATTGTAGCACTTATTATTTAACAGTCCCTAAGGCGAGCCTCTGGATTTCTCTCAATTCCTCTGCCTGCAGGACACGCAAATGGAACGCCAGCCTTATGGCTGGCACTCATGCGGGAATCAAGTCAAAGCGCAACTAAAAAAGTTGCGCACTCCAAAGCGCTGCGCGCATAAAAGCCGACAAAGCGAACCATAATCGCCTGAATAACTGTGGCGTTTGGCGAGCGGGAAAAAAGAAAAGCATCGCCCGCCAAGGCGGGCGATGCTGTTTCGAACATACCTAACCTGAATCTACGGAGCCTCGACTCTGACATTGAATTGTGTGGAGGCTGACCTTCCACTTTCAGGCATTCCTTTGACGCTGACAGGATATTTCCCGATGGCGGCGTTCGCTGCAGCGGTAATCTTGACTTCCACATCAGGCCTGTCGCTTGCTTTGACCAAAACGTAATTCGGCATTATACTGATGCCGTCAGCGTTGATATCCAGCCGCACGTCACGCTTGAAAGAATCACCTCTGTTCAGTGTGATGGTTATGGTCGCTTCCTGACCCTGCTTGATGCTCACGGAAGACGGAACGGTAATGCTGAATTCTTCGTTCACCGAGGCGACACCGCCCAAACGGCTTTCCCGAGTGTTCCACCAGCATCCTGATGTCGTGATCAAAAGTGCCATCATAAAAATCGCAATTAGAGTCTTCATTCTTTTTCCTTAGTAATTAGTTTTTCGTCGTTGTTCAACTTATTCGCCGGGTAGTCATTGGTTGTCCCTGTCAAGGGACACTCAAGACCTTTACATATATACTTATCATACTGACATATTCTATCGCTTGAACCTCCTTTGTTTGACTTTAGTTACAGGACTTGTTATTATCCCAGACAGCCCCGCTACATGCATACTGACCGTTTGGCATGTGGTGGGAGCCTACTCCTGCATGTCCTTGCCGGTCTTTTCTATGGCTGAACCTGCCTTTTCAATAACTTTTCCGGTTTCATCCACTGCCCTTGCCGCTCCCTCCTTAGTCGCCTCAGCCGCTTTATTCACAGCGTCAGAAGTCTTTTCAGCAGCCTTGTCCACCGCGGCACCCGCCTTCTCCCCAGGCTTGTCTCCACAGCCTGACATAAACATGACTCCGGCAACCGCCACAACTCCCAGAACTTTCACGAAATCTGCTCTCATAACATTTTCTCCTTAATTGCTTGCTGGGGATCTCCCCATTACTTCTTTTGCCTGGTCTCTACACTAGTGCGGGAATGACCTGCGGGCAATGGGGTGAAAACCTACTTCTGCATGGGGTGGGCACCCCATTAGAAAATCCACACCTCCTTCGGAGTAGTATTATACCTCATATGGAAGTAGGTGAACACCCCATAGCGCAGGGTGTTTCCACAGCATATAATATGGCTTGTAAATTGCAGGTGTAGTTTATAAACGCTAAAGAGTGCAATCCCAAAATAAGGAACGTGAATGATGAAACTTCTTACAACAGTGACGGGAAGGCATATTCTCTTCAATCTATCTGTGGAACCGGGAAGCCGGGTGTCTGTCGCAGGGACATTCAACGACTGGAACCCCGACGCGAGTCCAATGAAGGATAACCCCGGCAGCGGACATTGCAAGGCGACCCTGTTCATTCCCACGGGAGTGCACGAGTACAAGTTCGTCGTAGATGGGGAATGGCTTACAGATCCGAACTGCAAGGAGTCGGTCACGAACGACTGCGGCTCCATGAACAGCGTGCTGAGGGTAGTGATGTTAGGGAAAAGGAAAGATGCGTGACTCACCCTCCCGCAGAACGAAAACCAGGCAAATGCTTCAATCGGCAAAGACGCGCTTCGATCCATTGAGTGCAGAAAGTCTGCTCGATCTGAAAGTCTTGGGAAATGCCATTCGGGGCAATGAGGATTTCTCCCTCGACACGCCAGGCACCCTCATTGATTGCTGTCCCGGTATTCAAGGTGTAACGCCCGTTGGAAAGCACTTTGAGCGATTTGGGCTTGGCCTGCAGCTTAGCCTTCATCTCGTCCAGGGAGTATCCCCGTTCACGCGACTCGTTTTTCCCCGCCGCGAGCCTTACCTCAGCGTGGTATTCCCCCACAATCGGACTGCCGCAGCCGACGGCCAATGCCAGCAAAAGTGTTGAGGCGAGACTGAGTGCCGCCGAGCAATACCTTTTCATCATTTACCTTACTGTATGATCCATGACCGCGTCTCTCCGTTGTGGTTTTCACTCCTTCGCTCGCCTTTACGCGGATCGCGCTGATTTCATAGAGAATATCGCCCCCTACGAACTCGCTGATTTGGAGCCGGTCGAGAGGCTCTTCGAGGAGGGCTTGTGGCAGATGCCCTGGTAGATTGTTGGCGTTGGCGATACGCATGCAAACCGGCATCCATTCAGGTGTTTCGCCCGAAAGGACGGCCATTAGGTTCTGTTTTGGTGTTGTCATGGTATGCCTTTATTCTTTGTCGAATGCTCAGCTCTGGCGCCGGCGTCAGCCGGTCGCCAGAAGCGGCTTGTTACAACAAAACTCATTTTTACGAGGAGATAACGAGAGGCAAGAAAGCAGCAAAGCTGTTTGGAGGTAAGATGAAGCATCATGTCCGCACTTTCCTATGGGGCGATATTCACTTGTTGTTGTGTTACTCGGATGACGGTTCTGAGAGCTTCATTGACAGCTTGGTCGGTAGGAAAGTATTTTGCCACATCAGGATCTATAACAACGATATTGGTGCCTTGACGGTATCGGTCTACATACTTGCCTCGTACACCACCTTTCATCGAACAGAAATCATATTCCGGCCTGATATCGTCGGCTTGCGAAATCTTATCCTTGCTCATAATCTCTTCTCTCCTGTTTTGTTGCTTTTCTTGTGCTGATTATGCGTGTTCTTGATCCTCTGTCTGTATGTGAAACAACCAGGACCTTCCCTTGGGCAGAAAGACCAATTGTAAGAAAACGGTGTTCGCCTATTGAATGATACGGATCAGGAAACGTCCATGACAATGGATCGCCAAACACTGTCGCAGCCTCGTGAAATGAAACTCCGTGTTTTTCAATATTCCTTGATTCTTTATTTTTATTCCACTCAAAATCAATATTCATCGTGGACAATACACCCGCATTTTCGACTTTGCAAACTGTTTTTTTGCTAACACCCGGTTCTGGTGCCGGCGGCAGCCGGTTGCCAGAAGCGGCACGTTCGAGTTCAATCCTTCGTGCTCTTCGTGGTGGAA
>JAFGFR010000088.1 GCA_016930955.1 Victivallales bacterium
AGCGTGTATCCCATACCCCCTGCTCACAGGCTTTTCTGGAGTATCATTAGGGTGTCCTCTCGTCCATTTTGAATGGCGAAGTCTATCGCGGACATGCCGTGGTTGCCGGCGAAGCTCGGGTCGGCACCCTCGGCAACAAGCATCTTGACGATGGTGTTCCATGCGTCGCCCTGGACAGCGAACATGAGGGGTGTGGAATTGTCGTTGTCGCGTGCGTTGATATCGGCGCCGCAGTCAACAAGCAGCTTGGCGCATGCGTAGTTTCCTTGGAGGCATGCGTACATCAAGGCCGTGTATCCGGATATGTCTTTCAACTCCGTGTCTGCTCCGGCATCGAGAAGCAGGGCGACAATGCCGTCATCTCCGTTGTATGCCGCCGCCATCAAAGGGGTCAGCCCTTCGTCCCCGGGTGAATTGGGTTCTGCGCCTTGATCAATAAGCGACCGAATCTTTTCCACGTCGCCGTCGTTCACAGCTTTGACAAGCATGTCCTGATTGACTTTTTTATCGACCGGGAATAGAAAGCCATCCACCCCTTGTGCGGAGCCGGTGCTGTACGACTCAAGCCGCGACAGCACCTCTTGGGCCATGCGGAATAACTCTGACAGGGGGTGGGCTCCTCTTTCGAGTTCCTGCACCTCCACCCCGACCGTGAAGATTTCCCCGAAGGCAAGAAGATAAAAGACAACCTTGTCGTCCTCAGGCGTGGGGAACATGTACGCCGGCTTGGCGTGAGCCAGGCAAGCCCCGGCGTGGGAGAGGCAGTTGTCAGCGGCGTCCAGCACATCGTCGTGAGCCCCTCCTCCGACTATGCCGCCACCCTTGCTGAAGTACAGGCTGACTGTCCCGTCGCGCACCATGAGCAAGCTTGCGACTGCGCCGGAAATACCCATTTCCGCGAGTATCCCCCAAACTGGGCCGTCCGTCTCCGGCGACAGACCGATACCGGCAGGATCCATCGTGAGCACCGTCATCCGCAACTTGTTGTAGATCGAAGAGTCCACAGGGACAGTGTTGAAGGATACATCACGCATCCCGCCTGAAGAATCGTTCATTCTCTCTCTCCCTCCTTTCTATGAGCCAGAAGAAGTGCTTGCCTTTAAATCCCCCAAAACGGGCGAACTTTTGTAACATACCATTCCCCTGCGATCAGTCAATGAATCATCGCGCTTGCCCTGGCGTCGCCGGCCGAGGGCTTTCCAAAGTGGCGGGAGCATCCTGCTCGCGTTCATGGATTAAACTCGTCATCCGTTATCGTCGCCGCCATCGTCCACCGATTATCTCGCAACCGCTGACTGTGGACCGTGCCTGCCGCGGCGTAGCCTTGGCGAAGCCGGGAACCGTGAACCGTTCGCCTAGATTATCTCGAGTTTTGCCACGTCCGGGAGTTTGGGGAACTTTGATGACGGCAATGTCTGGTACCAGAAAGCGACGGAGGCGATGTCGTCCTGTAGGGGGAGGTAGCGGCCGCCTTTTCTCCAGCCGAGGGCCTGGATGGTCACCTTTATGTCCCTCTCGAACCGGACTGGGTCGGCAATGTGCCAGCGGTAAAGGCTGAAGCGCATGTTGGCGTTGTAGACACCGTCGGGTCTGACGATATGCGGCACTCCGGCGTATGGGGTTGTGAATTCCTGGTACTGCCCCGTGGCCTTGTTCTCCGCAGAGACCGAACGGCTACGGGCATCCGAAAGAAGATGCATCGTGCCGGCACTACAACTCAGCCCGTCAAAGCTCATCTCTGTCTCCTTCTTGAGGTTTGATTGCTTCATTCAAACCCATGCCTCGTCTATGACGGTGTGGCCTCGTCAAGCAGTCTCTTTGCGAAATCCTCGAATGACAGAGGTGGTATTTGGTCATCGATCCTTGACCGTGCGGATAAAGTGGATGACTGCACCTCCTTTTCTCCCAGGACAGCCATGTAAGGGATTCTTTCGTTTCGAGCCAGGCGTATTTTAGCCCCGAGGCTTTCCGAGCGGTCGTCAACTTTTACCCTGAGGCCTTTTGATGCCAGGAATGCCTCCAGTTCTCGGGCGTATAAATGTTGCGCGTCTGTGATGGGGATGACCCTGACCTGTTCCGGCGCGAGCCATAGGGGAAAGGCACCGGCGTAGTGCTCGACGAGGATTCCAAAGAATCGTTCGAGCGACCCGAAGAGCGCACGGTGTATCATGTAGGGCCGGTGCTTCGCCCCGTCGTTCCCGATATATGCCATGTCGAAACGCTCGGGCAGGTTGAAGTCGAACTGTATCGTCGAGGTCTGCCATTCGCGGCCTATGGCATCCTTTATCTTCAAGTCTATCTTCGGCCCGTAGAATGCGCCGCCGCCCTCGTCCTTTTCGCAGGCAAGGCCGCTTTCGCAAACTGCCTTCTCGAGCGACGCGATAGCCTGTTCCCAGCGTTCGGGCTCGCCGACAGATTTCTCCGGCCGGGTGGCGAGATATGCCTTGATATCCTTGAAACCGAAGGATTTCCATATGAAAAGGCAGAAGTCCAGCACTTGCCTGATTTCCTGCCCCATCTGCTCCGGGGTGCAGATGATATGGGCATCATCCTGGGTGAACCCTCTGACTCTTAGCAGGCCGTGCAGCACGCCGCTTTTCTCATAGCGGTAAACGGTCCCGAGCTCGGCCCAGCGAAGGGGGAGCTCGCGGTACGAGCGGTTGCGCGTCTTGTATATCTCAATGTGGAAGGGGCAGTTCATGGGCTTGACGTAGTAGTCGGAATTGTCGATCTGCATAGGCGAGTACATCGCGTCGCTGTAGAAGTCGAGATGCCCGCTGGTCTCCCACAACCTGCTGCGCCCGATATGAGGGGTATACAGCAGCTCATAGCCGTTCTTGATATGTTGTTCGCGCCAGAAGGACTCGATGATGTGCCTCACGAGTGCGCCTTTCGGATGCCAGAGCACCAGTCCAGGGCCGACATTCTCGGAGAACCCGAAAAGCTCCAGCTCGGCTCCGAGCTTGCGGTGATCCCTCTTGGCGGCCTCCTCGAGCTGGCGCATGTGGTTGTTCAGATCCTCCTTCGTGTGGAAGGCTGTGCCGTAGATACGCTGCAGCATGGGATTGGTCTCCTTGCCGCGATAGTACGAGCCCGCGATGGAGAGCAGTCTAGTAACTTTGATGTCGCCGGAGTTCCCCACATGGGGTCCCCGGCAGAGGTCAATGAAGTCTCCCAGGCGGTAGAAGGTGATCTTCTCGCCATCGGGGATGTCTCGCAGACGTTCGAGCTTGAATGTCTGGTTCTTTTCTTTAAGCAGCTTTTCTGCCTCATCCCGCGGCATTTCCAGACACTCGATGGGGATTTTTTTGTTGGACAATTCCTTCATGGTCTTGTCGATGGCCTTGAGATCATCGGTGGAGAGCCTGTGCTCCATGTCGAGGTCGTAGTAGAATCCGTCCTGGGTGGCGGGGCCGATGTCGAATTTCGCGTCGGGATAAAGTTTCTGCACCGCAGCGGCCATAAGATGTGACGCGCTATGCCTCAGCGTCTCGAGAGAATACTGATCCATTTGCAATCCTGCCAATTCAAGTGTGTTTCATCGCCGCGGCATCGGCGCCGCCCATGCCTGATTATTATTTGCCGGGTCGTAATGTACACCGCCACAAACACAATTCAAAACCCGAAACACTAAACCCTAGACAAATTTGAAATCAAAATAAAAGATCCAGTTTCAAAACTCCTCGTGAACCGCGTTGGGAGCCCAGGTATGGCAGAAGCTTACATGCAATGCCAATAAATCTTCCGCCGCTTTCACGTCCCAAGCAGGATTTTTTCCATATGGGGGGTTGAATAGGGCTTTCATAGGGCTAGATTAGCAAGTGTGGGATTTGAATTGGAATCGGGATGTGGCATTTTGCCGAAAGGGGCAGATATGATAGACTACAGGTCTGAGGGCGGGAATCTGGTGTGTTCTTTTCACGGCAGGATAGACACCAAGGCTGCCGAGGATCTGGAGAACGGGCTTCTGGACAAGATTCAGTTGTCGAAGGAGCAGGTGGTGTTCGACTTCGCCGACCTTGAGTATGTCGCGTCGGCTTTTCTGAGGACTTGCGTCAAGGTGGCTCGTTTGGCTTCGCCGGGGAGGGTAAGAATAATCAATGCGTCGGAGGAGATTCTGCATGTGTATCATATGACAGGGTTCGACAAGCTAATGGAGCTGGAGAAATGAAAGAAGGCAAGCCTGATCTTCCCGGCGGGAAGGAGACCATATTGCTCGTTGACGACAACGAGGCTGTATGGGATGTCCTTATCGAGTCCTTGCAGGGGCTGGGTTATTCTGTGATCCTTGCGGAAAACGGAGTTGACACAGTGGAGATATACAAGGCCAATCCCAAGAAGATTGACCTTGTGATCCTCGACATGGTGATGCCTAAGATGGGAGGGCACAGCACATTTTTTCAGATAAAGGCCTTCGACGCTGACGCTAAAGTTTTGCTGATCAGCGGCTACGTCTCGGAAAAGGAGGTCAAGGATCTTCTCGATGCGGGTGCCAACGGTTTCCTTTCCAAGCCTTGCAGGATAAATGTCTTGGCCAGGGAGATACGCAGGATCCTTGACAAGAAATAGCTGGGGGTTTGTTAAAGTGTCAGCTTTCAAAATATATATTTTCTCACTTATGTTGTTTTCCGGTGTCTGCGCTTTTTGCGTCCTCTGGTCGCTTGTCCTCGCGCCGGGGGGGGCCGAGCGGTGGGAAAGGCTGCCACGGAATATCTGGCTCGGTCTGGTTTTCGCTGCCGCAGGCCTGGCTTGGTGCATCCCGCATTCCAAGCCTATCGCGCCGGATTTTCTGGTGCCCTGGCTAGTGCCGGCAGCTCTGGTGTGTTTGTGGCTCTGCTATCAGTTTCTCGACTATCTTTTCTCCCGGGCGCTGGGGGGGGTACTTATACTTCTCGCCCATTACATGCTGTACTCGTCCTTCATCTACCAAGCTCCGTTCAAGCCTTTTTTCTCGGTGCTTTGCTATGTCATGGGTACGCTTGGCATCTTTTTCTGCGGCAAGCCGTACCTTATGAGGGATTTCATAAGGCGGATATGCCGTGACCGCGGATGGCGGTTTTCTGCGGCAGCAACGTTTGCCGTCTATTGCCTGATGTCGCTTTATCTGGCAGTGTCGCACATGCTTGAGCTCTAGGTATGTGTCCTGCCTCCACTGAAATTTTGGAAGGATTTACGAGTCTCGGGGATTTCCGTGGCAGGAGCCAAAAACTATATTCTTTGCTTTCCGAAGAGAACAGCAAGTACAATCTGACCAGGATTGTATCTGAGGAGGATTTCTGGATCAAGCATGTGATGGATTCACTTCTTTTGTTGAGTTATCGTCCCGGTTTGTTGGAGGGGAGGCACGAGATCGCTGATTTGGGCTGCGGAGCGGGGTTCCCATCGTTGATTTTGGCCATGGCGCTGCCGGAATGCGAATTCACGGCAATAGACTCTGTTTTGAAGAAGACGCGTTTTGTGTCTTTTGCGGCGGAGTCACTTTGTTTGGGCAATCTGAAGGTTTTGAGGGGCAGGGGCAGGGAGCTTGGCTTGCAGGGCTGTTGGCGGGGTAGGTTCGACATGTTGGTCGCGCGTGCCGTGGGCTCGGCGACTGAGGTTTATCGTGAGGCGCGTGGCTTGCTCAAGCCTGGCGGGGAGATAGTCATGTACAAGACCCCCGGGGCGGCGACTGCCGAAGTGCCGGGCTTGAAGGCGGCAGCAGGATTGCAGTGTGATGTAGGCGATGTTTACGGTCTGCCCGGCGGGGCGGGATCGAGGTGTTTTATCTCATGCCGGATTTGAAAGCAATAGAGTTGCAGGCTGTCTGCAAGATAAACGTATATCTGCGTGTCATGTGTGCGAGGCCTGATGGATATCACGATATCGAGACAATATTTCTTCCCTTGCTCGGGCCCTGCGATATTTTGCGGATTTCGCAGCTTCCCCAAGGTTCTACCGACATCCCGAGGGTTGTCTGTTCTGGAGATATCGCGATTTCCGGCGAGGCGAACATATGTTATCGTGCGGCGAAGGAGTTTGCGAAATTCGCAGAAATCGAGCCGCTGTTTTCCATAGACATCGATAAACGCATTCCGCTGTCTGCCGGACTGGGAGGCGGGAGCAGCGACGCCGCTGCAGTGCTCAAAGCGCTCGACTCGCTATATCCTTTGGGCAGTCAGGGACATCTCAGGTCGATTGCCTCTGTTCTTGGAGCGGATGTGCCATATTTCCTTGATCCCTCGCCCTCTGTAGGGCTGGGGAGGGGGGATGAGACCGAGAAACTTGAGGCTGTCCCCGAGTTGAAGATACTCCTTGTCAACCCTCGTTTCCCGGTAAGCTCGGCATGGGCATACAAGAAGTGGAAAGCCTGCGCCGGCACAGGGGGATCCTTGTCGCTTGGCGAGGCTGTCGGAAGGTTGCGTAAGGGATACAGGGATGTTGGAGTGCTCCTGCGCAACGATCTGCAGGAGGCGGTTTTCCGTCAGACCCCTCTGCTTCCCATGATAACAGATTCCCTCCGTGCCGAGGGTGCTCTTGTGGCTGGCATGAGCGGCAGCGGGCCGACGTTGTTCGGTGTTTTTTCTGGCGCTGACTCACTGGCCAGCGCAGGATGCGCCATCAGATCAATCTACGGGAAATCTGTAATCGTCTTCGATACCTCGAGCATTTCATCAGCTTGTTGAGTATTGAAAAAAGCACTTTTGGGGTATAGTGTCGGGTATGCCGCTTCCGCATCGGCGTGTCTGCATCCGAAATGGCAGGCCGCGCGGCCACGGGTAGTTTTGAAACTGGCTCATCAACTCAACACAGGAGAAGTCCGGTATGAACGCAGGAAGAATCGAGAAGGCGTATTCGCTTGCCAAAGAGGCATATGCCGAGTTTGGCGTCAACACCGATTCGGCATTGTCGCAATTGGGTAAAATCCCGGTGTCGCTGCATTGTTGGCAGGGGGATGATGTCGGAGGTTTCGAGCATTCCACATCGGATTTAGGAGGGGGGATACAATGCACCGGGAACTATCCCGGCAGGGCTCGCACGGCGGATGAGCTGAGGGCGGATCTGGACAAGGCGCTGTCTCTCATCCCCGGGAAGCATCGTTTGAATCTGCATGCCTGTTATGCCGAGCCGGTGGGCGGCAAGGTCGTCGAGCGGGACAATCTCGAGTTCGCGCACTTCAAGAACTGGGTCGAGTGGGCTGGGTCGAGGGAGATGGGAGTGGACTTCAATCCTACTTTCTTTGCTCATCCTGAGGCGGACTCTGGTTTTACCTTGAGCAGTCCCGACGCGGGAATAAGGAGGTATTGGGTGGCGCATGGCATCGCCTGCCGGAAGATCAGCGAGAAGATCGGTGCGAAGCTCAAATCCACATGTGTGATGAACACATGGATCCCGGACGGGTTTAAAGACATCCCTGTTGACCGCAAGGGCTATCGCGAGCGCCTGAAAAATTCCCTGGACGAGATGTATGCCATGAAGACCGACCCCCAATGCCATCTGGATGCAGTCGAGAGCAAGCTGTTCGGGATCGGTTCGGAGAGCTGTGTCATAGGCTCACACGAATTCTACATGGGTTATGCAGTCGCGAACGACAAGCTTTTATGCCTGGACGCTGGTCACTTCCATCCGACCGAAGTTATTTCAGACAAGATATCGTCGATCCTTAATTTTTTCGACGAGCTGCTGCTGCATGTGAGCAGACCCGTGCGCTGGGACAGCGACCATGTGGTGATCCTTGATGACGAGCTGCGCGCCATCGCCCTGGAGATCGTCCGAGGGAATTATCTCAAGCGTGTGCATATCGGGCTCGACTTCTTCGATGCCACAATCAACCGCGTGGCCGCATGGGTCATCGGTACAAGGTGCATGATAAAGGCCTTGTGCTATGCTCTGCTTGAACCCACGGCGCGACTCAGGAAGGACGAGCTCGAGGGAGACTACACATCAAGGCTGGCCATGCTCGAGGAGCTGAAGACCATGCCTTTTGGGGCCGTCTGGGACTACTACTGCCTCACCAGCTCCGTCCCGGTCGGGCATGAATGGCTGGCCGAGGTGAAACGCTATGAGAAGGAGGTCCTGTCGAAACGGGGATGAACAGCGGGATTGGTCGTGTCCGGCAAGATGGATCGCCTTCGATGACGTCGTCTTGAATGCACCAGCCAACGTGGATAGCGAATGGGCCGTGCAGGGACGGGGCTCGACCCGTCCGCCGTCGATCGAACTGGCGTCAATGGCATTCGCGGAACGGTCAAGCCCGTTCCCTACGGGGTTGACGATCCCAATCAACGCATGGATGTGGTTTGGCATGATCACACACGGCCCCAGATCCACACACTGGTATTGCTGCCCCAGCCATTGCCATTGTTCGTCGGCAATCGTGCCGATGTCGTTAAGCAGGATCACGCCATCCGCGACGCGACCAAACCATTCAGTCCGGTCATGCACGCAGATGGTCACGGAACACAGCCTGTCCCGGCTGTAGTCGTAGCCCGCAAGGCGATTCCGTTTGCGATCAGGTCTCTTCATCCCTATCTAACGTTTGAATTCTCCTGAGTCGGTCAGGCGTCAGGTGAAATGATTTGTTGGCATTTTTTTTGCCAACCAGTGCATCAAGCCCAAGTTATTGCTGTTTTTTACCCACAAATTCTGCGGAAGAGCCAGATTTAATGTATGACGAGTCTGGAAAAATCTGTCTTCCATGTTATGATACATGGGGGAAAGAATGACTTTGCTGCTGCTGATGAGCGAATGTGGATCTTTGGCCTGCGGTCGCTTGAGACCGCTTTGTGTCCGCCGGAGGCGGCAGAGGGATTGGTGCTCCGCTTTGTCTGGAAGCGGTGTCCGGGCGGCAGCCCAAAGTCAGGCTGTAGCCAGGCAAAAAAAACAGATCGGGAGTGTTGATGCAAAAGGTTTACCACAGGATACTCAGGATAGCCGGGAACGTGATCGCGGTGGAGGCCGAGGATGTCGGCTACAATGATCTGGCCGAGGTCCGCAGCTCGAGAGGAACTTCGCTTGCACAGGTCATACGCATGGAGGATGATCTTGTCTCTTTGCAGGTCTTTGCCGGCAGCCGTGGTGTCTCAACAGGGGACGAAGTACGTTTCCTCAGCCGCCCGATGAGGGTGTCCAAGTCGGAGAACCTGCTTGGCAGGGTCTTCACCGGCGGTGGGCTTCCCCGCGACAACAGGCCGCCGGTGGAGGAGGATCTGGTGGATATCGCCGGCCCATCGGTCAACCCGGCTAAACGAATCATACCGAAAAACATGATCCGAACCGGGATACCAATGATAGATGTCTTCAACTCGCTTGTCGAGTCGCAGAAACTGCCGATATTCTCCGTCGCCGGGGAGCCCTACAACCCGCTCCTCGCGAGGATCGCGATGCAGGCCGAGGTGGATGTGATAATCATTGGAGGCATGGGGCTGAAGCATGACGATTATCTTTTTTTCCGCAACACGCTTGACGACCACGGTGCTCTTTCCAGGTCGGTGATGTTCATCCATACCGCTTCGGATCCGGTGGTGGAGTGCCTGCTGGTCCCGGATATGGCGCTAGCGGTGGCCGAGGGCTACGCAATGGACAACAAGCGTGTCCTTGTGCTTCTTTCGGACATGAGCAACTATGCGGATGCCCTGAAGGAGATAGCGATAACTATGGAGCAGATACCCTCCAACCGCGGGTATCCCGGGGATTTGTACAGCAAGCTTGCCGCCCGGTACGAGAAGGCGGTGGACTTCGACACCAAAGGGTCTATAACAATACTTGCGGTGACGACCATGCCCGGCGACGACGTGACGCACCCGATACCTGACAACACCGGGTACATCACCGAGGGGCAGTTCTATCTGCGCAATGGACGGATCGAGCCATTCGGGTCTCTGAGCCGCCTGAAGCAGCAGGTCAACGGCGACACCCGCACGGACCATCGCGCCATAATGGACACCATGATCAGGCTGTACGCCGATTTCAAAGACACTCTGGAGAAGCAGTCCATGGGGTTCCAGATGACCGACTGGGACAGGAAGCTGCTGAAGTACGGCACTATGTTCGAGAGCGATATGATGGATCTTTCTGTGAACATAGCTCTTGAAAAGGCTCTGGACCGGGGGTGGAAGATCCTTTCCGACTGTTTCGACAAGACGGAGACGGGGATGAAGACCGATCTCCTGGACAAATACTGGCCCAAAGGATGACTCTGATTCAACATGCCTAAAGTCAAGTTTACAAAAAACGCGCTCAAGGTTGAGCGCGACAATCTCAAGAGATTCTCACGCTTCCTGCCGACCCTGCAGCTAAAGAAACAGCAGCTGCAGATGGAGATGCGGAAGCGTGTTGAGCAGATAGAGCTCATCGTCTTGAAGGAGAGGGAGTTGAGGCAGGGCTTCATCAAGTGGCTGTCTCTTTTCGGGGACGAATCGAAGGTGGCTTTTTTCATGAAGACTGTCCGGATTGAAGATATCGAGACTCGGACAGACAACATTGCCGGAGTGAGCGTGCCGGTGTTTGTATCTGCGAGATTCGCAGACACCGAATATTCCCTGTTCGACGAGGATCCATGGATTGACAGTGCCGTCAACGCCCTGAAAGAAGTTGTGAACTGCCGTGCCGAGCACGAGATACTTGAGAGGCAGCATGAGCTTATATCCCGTGAGCTCAGGATAACGACTCAGCGTGTCAACTTGTTCGAGCGGGTGATGATACCGGGATGTAGGGAGAACATCAGGGTTATCCAGATATATCTTGGTGACCAGCAGACTGCCGCCGTGGGCCGCTCGAAGATCGCCAAGCGCAAAATGCTCGAAGCCACAGGGCTGGAGGGAGCCGCGGCATGATAGTCAGGATGAAAAAAGTGGCCTTGATCTGCCTTCTTGAGCACAGGGAGGAGGCATTGCACGCACTCAGAAAGCTAGGCGTTTTGCATGTGGAGTCTGGAAGTCTTGCGGAGAGCGACGACCGTGCCGCCATCGAGAGGCAGATGCAGGAGGTTGCCAGGGCTCGAACTATTCTCTCTGCCCGTGAGCCATCGACGGATGAAACGACTTCCACGGCAGAGCCGCAAAATTCACCCGAGCAGCTTGTCGAAGAGGCAAATCTCCTGGACAAACAGCTGAAGGATATTGCCAGCTATAGGCAGGGATTGCTTCATGCCAGGGAGTTGCTGGAGCCCTGGGGTGATTTTTCGCCGGAACTTCTCGATCAGTTGAGGTGTGATGGCATATCTGTCCTCCTTTGTGAGGGGACCGAGACGGATATCGACAAGGTGCCGGAGGATGCAGGCTTCAAGATCATCGGCAAAGACGGCAACAAAGTGTGTTTTGCGGTTTTCGCCGACCGCCATCTGGACGATGCGGGGCTGCCTGTGGCGCGTCTGCCGGAGGGGCTTTCTTTACATGACGTTGACACAAATATTGCGGGAGCTGACGAGAAGCTGCGGGAGATCGGGGCAAGGCTCGATGCAATGTCTGCCGCGAATGCCAAAGTCGAAAACCTCCTGGCTTCACTCGGACACAGGCTGGAATTTGCCATCTGCCGTGACGGCATGATTGCTGAGGGCGTGTTGGCCTGCATCCGCGGGTACTGCCCCGTTCCGCTTGCCGCCAGTCTTTCCAAGGCCGCCGAGGCGCACGGATGGGGCTTGATGCTCGATGACCCTTCAGACCGCGACACTCCGCCAACATTCATAAAAACACCGAAGCTCATAGAGTCGTCGAAGGCGATTTTTGACTTTATCGGCATTACTCCGGGCTACCGCGAATGGGACATCAGCGCGAGCTTCTTATTCTTCTTCACATTGTTTTTCGGCATGATATTCGGCGATGCGGGATATGGGGCGATCTTCTTGGCTCTTGCGGTTTTTGCAAAGCTCAAGTTTGGCAAAAGGCGGAGCCTGAGGCTTAGTCTCAATCTTTTCCTGTTGCTCAGCACCGCAACGCTATTCTGGGGGGTTGTCACGGGCAACTACTTCGCTATCCCTGCGGAGAATTTGCCGTCTTGGATGAGAGGGCTCGAATGGTTCACCGACCCAGTGCTAAAGGATAAGCATATTCAACTCCTGTGTTTCGGCATTGCTGCGGTGCATCTCTCATTCGCGCGTTTCTGGAAGGCTTCCCTTGTGCTCAACAGCACCCGGGCACTAGGCGAGATTGGGTGGGGGCTTGTGCTCTGGGCCAATTTCTTTGTCGCCCGGAAACTGATCGTGTACCCCGAAAGCGAATGGCCACTGACCCTTATCTCGGCGTTTTACGGCGTGGGGATCGTTTTCGTGGTGGTTTTCGGGGTCGACTGGAAAAAGCTCGACGAGGCTTTCGGGTTCCTTTTCGGCTTGAGCGGGTCTTTTGTGGATTTGCTTTCATATATCCGTCTCTTCGCCGTCGGACTGTCATCCTACTATATCGCCAAGAGCTTCAATGACATGGGCTTGATGATCCTGGGTGTCTCTTCGAACGCCCTCTTGACACCCCTGCTGGTGCTGGCGATGGTGGTGGTCATTCTTTTCGGGCATGTTTTGAATGTGTTGCTGGGAATGCTCGGGGTGCTCGTCCATGGGATTCGCCTCAATACCCTGGAGTTCTCGAATCATATGGGCCTGCAGTGGCTCGGGCATTTATATTCTCCCTTCCGAGACGAGGATGCCGCCGCTGGCAACGGAGCTTGAATTTTATCGACGCAAATCGTGTAGTTTTAACTTATATGGTAAGGAGGTGGACATGAGAGTGCACACCATGAAGACATGGGCTGTCGGGGCGGCGTTGCTCTGCTGCGTGTGGGTATGGGGCGAGCAGTATGAAGGGCAGGATCTGCATTCGGCAATCAAAGCCGGGGACTCCAAAAAAGTCGAGGAGATCCTCGATAAATCCCCAGATCTCGCCAAAAAAGAGATCAAGTACCATGGATTTCCGGTAGTGTTGGCAATGAAATACAGAAAGCTGGAATGCCTCAAGGCCCTGGCTGCCAAAGGCGGCGACGTGAAGTATGCATTCCCTACCGGTGATACTCTCCTGCACATGCTTGTAGAAGGAGGCGGCCTGAAGCAGGAGGCATACGAGGAATTCCTCGAGTTCCTTGTGAAGGAGAAAAAACTCAGTATCGAGAGAAAGAACAAAAAAGGAGCCACTCCGCTGAACCATGCATTCTCATACAGCCACCAGCTTCCAAGTCCGAATACCCTGAGTCCGATAACCGAGGCATTCTCCAAGTATGGCGCGAATGTCAACACCCAGGACGACGGTGGCCGCACTCCTGTTTACAATGTCATTGAGCGAACTGTGTTCAAGGGACACACAGGTGTTGTGTTGAATAAGGAGCAAATCAACAAAAATGTACTTTCTCTTGTGAAGTTGCTTGTCGAGAAGGGTGCGAAGGTGGACATCTCCGCCAAGGACAAGTCCACTCCCCTGTATCGTTTTCTTGTCAAGAGCGAGGACATCGACGATGGCGACAGGGAGGACTTCGTGGCCTTTATGCTTGAGAGCGGGGCTAACCCGAAGGCTCGCGGGCCAAACCGCAAGACCCCGCTGGACCTGGTGCAGAAAGGCGGCGATCTGTACAACCAGATGAAGGGAAAGAAGAAAAAAAGATAGACGTGGACAACAGAGCCATAGTATTTCGATCTTGATAGCGATTTCGATTTCGATTATTTTTTCAAACAGGCATGTATTTTTTTACTTCCGTGTCGGTGAGGCTCCGCATCCGAAATGGCATGCTGCACGGCCACGGATTAAG
>JAFGFR010000089.1 GCA_016930955.1 Victivallales bacterium
CTCGGGGCCGACGCTTCGCTAACCTCCGCGGAGGTTCTCATCCTCCAATGGCAGGTTCAATTGTTGGATGGTCGGAATGAGAGGATTCGAACCTCCGACCTTTTGACCCCCAGTCAAACGCGCTAACCAGACTGCGCTACATTCCGATTTGCCGATGCATCGGAGGTAAGATGCAGGGTCTTGTGGTTTTTGCAAGTCGTATAGGCCTGATGGTGTGAGATTTCTCGTCTTATTCTTTCAGCAAGCTGAGAGTCCTCGAGGTTGAACTGTCAAAGAATTGATGTTCACCGCAGGATGAGAAGGACTTTGTGTCTGTAATGCTTGCTGGGAATATTCCGCGCTTGTAGTCGAGGAGAAGTGTCTGAGAGACGACGGATCTGATATTGAGCTTCATTGTCTTGAACATTGCGGTATAGTTCTCGTCGCGGTTGTCCAGAGTTTTCGTCTGGATCAATGCACAGCGTCTGCCCTGATAATCCACGAATCCTGCGAGCCTGCAGTTGACCTTTATGGATTCCGGCCCCTCGACGTTCCTGGTTATCCAGAAGCTCTGCAGCTCGATCTGCATCTTTTCGTTGTAGGCCCATTCGTCTCCGACCTTGACGGGTTCTTCCGGGAACACCGGATCTCTCTCCCATGAAAGAATTCTTATATTTCCCTTCCGGGACTTGTACTCGCCTTCGATGAACTCAAGCAGCTCGCCGCGGTTGCTCATGAAAATCTGCTCGGTGCTCTTCTCCGAGAGCTGGTCGCAGGTTGTCTCGGTAGTCACGAGAAAGTCGTCTATGCTTCTCCCCGGGGAATGTAGGACCTTTCTGTGTTTATTGAATTCAACGGCATCTCCCTTGCCATCCTCGACACGAGTGAAGACAGTGAGGGTATCGTTGAATTCAAGCAGCTTGTCCTGCCGATAGACGCGCAGCCTGAGCCCTTCGGACTCCAGCTTGTCGGGCTCGACAGTCTTATATCCGAGCACAGTCTTTGGCTCTGCAAAGAACACCTCTCGCCGTTCAGTCTTTATTCCAGCACAGGCCGAGAAGAAAAACGCCAGACAAATGGCATGCCACGCCTGTCTGCTCGCACCGCACAGGCAGGCGGCCACGGGTGGTTTTGAAATTGGCTCCTTACTCATTTTTCAGTTTCCTCCGTGACAGCGTTGAAATCCGACAGACCCTGGAAGACAATTGGCTCCCTACTTCAGACTGACAGGCTTGCCTGTCGCCGCGCTTTTGTAGATGGCATCAAGTATTTTCATGACGACCAGCCCTTCCTCGCCGGTGGCGGTATGGGGTTTGTCCTCGATGATGCAGTCAACAAGGTGGTGCATGGACTGCCTTGCTGCCGGCACGGGGGGGTGAAGCCTCATGTCGTATTGCCTTCCGTCACGCTCGAGATAAATCTCGGCATCGAATTCGTACCCCTCCCCGAGATTGAATTGTCGCAGGCCACCTTTGCTCCCCAGGAGACGCGTCTCCATCTCCTCGTTGTTCTTGATGTTCCCTGCCCATGAGGCCTCGAGGGTCAGCATCGCGCCGTCATCGAACTTTATCGAGGCGACACCCATGTCCTCCACATCGAAGAGCTTGCCCGACTTGAGCGCCTTTTCACGGGCAATATGGTCGAATGTGGCCGCCATTACCCAAACAGGCTTTGGATAGTTCATGAGGTAGAGCGCGAGGTCCAGCCTATGCACGCCGAGGTCAATTATCGGGCCTCCGCCGGCGAGTTTCTTCTGTCCGAACCAGCCGCCGAATCCGGGCATGCCGCGCCGCCTCAGCCATACGGTCCTGGCATAGTATATCTTGCCGAGTATTCCCGAGTCGACCTCCTGTTTCAGAGCGTATGACTGCGGGGTGAAACGGAAGCTGAAGTTGATCATCAAACGCTTGCGGCAGCGTTTGGATGCCTTCAGCATTTCCTCCGCCTCCTTGGCGTTCATCGCCATAGGTTTTTCACAGAGCACATGGCATCCTGCCTCGAGTGCGGCTATAGTGAGGGGCTTGTGGAATTTGTTGGGCACGACAATTGCCGCGATATCCAGTTTTTCCTTGGCGAGCATCTCCATCGGGTCGGAATATCTTTTTTCGACTCCCAGCTCGTCTGCCCTCGAGTCCAGCCTTGCCTTATCCACATCGGCCACCGCCATGACCTCGGAGCTAGGATGAGAGTTGAAACCTCTTACGTGTGACGCGCCCATTCCCAGCCCGATGACGCCTACCTTGAGTTTTTTCATGCCTAAACCGTCCTTCAGTACTATTTTATCCTGCCGGGAACACCTGCATTCCCGAAAACACTTAAATTATCCCGGCAACATTTGCTTTCAACCCTCCGAAATAACCGCGTTGTTGAAATTATAAATATTTTTTCAGCCATGTCGGGCCACGACGGCAAGAATTGTACAGTTGACAAACCCCGATTAGGGGCTAGTTTGCCACTATGGAGTTTACAGAGCCAATTGGGGATCGATTGGCTCTGTGTCAATCAATCTACAGGAAACGGAGAGCTAAGAGATGTCTGAAACAGAAAAGAGTCTGAACAGGAACGCGTATCTGTCGAGAAATGTTGGAGAGTTCGCGGATGATCTGATCGTCGTCGGCAGAAGATATGTCAAGGTCGAGGATCTTAGGTATGGCACGAATCCTCATCAGAGCGCCGCGTTCTACAAGCCGGATGGGATATCGTGCCCTATCGGCGACATGAAGGTGCTAAAGACAGGCAAGAGCGGGCTTTCCCAGACTAATCTCGAGGACATCTCCTATGCGTTGAATATTGTGAAGTTTTTTGATGAGCCTGCCTGTGCTGTGATGAAGCATGTGAATCCCAGCGGGGCGGCGGTGCAGTTTGCCGACGAGCCGTTGAGGGATGTGTATGTCAAGGCTCGGGACTGTGATGCCCGAGCGGCCTTCGGCAGTGTAGTGTCGTTCAACCGCGAGGTTCCCGAGGACACTGCCTGCGAGATAATGGGCACCTTTGTCGAATGCGTCGTGGCTCCTGGTTTCACACCTGGAGCGCTGGCGGTTTTCAAGGACCAGGACAAATATGCGCTGAACAAGCACATAAGGATAATCGAGGTGCGTCATATTGACAGCCTTCCGCGCTTTACCGGCGAGGCGCAGTGCGTGCATAATACGCTTAAGGTGCTTGCCGACGGCTCGTTGGTTGTTGCCGCGCCGCTGACAACCAGCCTCAGGGGTGTTGACGACCTTTGTCCCGCCGAGGCTCAGAACAAGCACTGCGGCGAGCAGAAGTCGGAGAAAATTCCTGACGAGCAGCAGAAGAAAGACCTTGTGGCAGCATGGTACATAAACATCAATGTCAGGTCAAACGGCGTTGTGATCGTCAAGGACGGTCAGGCTTTGTCCGTAGGCACAGGCGAGCAGGACAGAGTCGGTGCCGTCGAGCAGGCGATTTGGAAGTACCGCAACAAATACAAGGGGGTCAGCACGCTTCAGGGCGCGGTGATGGCCAGCGACGGTTTCTTCCCATTTGAGGACGGAGTGGAAGTGGCCGCCGAGGCTGGCATCACTGCGATAATTGCCCCGCCGGGATCGCTGCGTGATGCAGATGTGATAAAGCGTGCGAATGATCTTGGTGTTGCTCTGGTTTATGCCCCGGAGAGGATTTTCTCGCATCACTAGGTCTAGCTGCTGTGTTTTTAGTCTGCAGCATGACAGCACTGAAGGGATTTAATGGATGACATGCCCAAGAGCGATGAGCAGCTGAATCTAGCCGAGCAGACAATCAGGGGCGAGATTGTTCAGGTTGTGTATGCCTCCGAGGACGGCGGCTATTCTGTGATTCGTGTGCAGGACAAGGGGGGCAGGCTGCACACTCTGGTCGGCGGCATCTCCGGTGCGCACGAGGGGCAGGAGATAGAGGCCACGGGCACGTGGATCAACCACAAGGAGCACGGCAGGCAGTTCAAGGTGTCTGCCAGCAAGTTCACGTTGCCTTGCACCGCCGATGGCATCAAGCGTTATCTCTCCTCCGGGCTGATACATGGCATAGGCCCCAAGCTTGCGGAGTGCATTGTTGACCATTTTGGTGACGATGCCTTGAATGTGCTGGACAATTTTTCTGCGCGTCTGATGGAGGTTCCCGGTTTTGGTCGCAAGAGGCTCGGGATGGTGCGCGAGGCATGGGAGCGCCATGCGAGAGAAAGGGAAGTGTTCATTTTTCTCCAGAGCCTCGGGATCAGCATGGCCTATGTGAGGAGGATTTACCGGCGCTATGGCGACGGCTCTCCGGAGGTTGTCAGGAACAACCCCTACATCCTGGCCGAGGAGGTTGACGGGATGGGTTTTGTGATGTCCGACAAGGTCGCCGGCATGCTCGGGATCACCGGGAACGACCCTCGGCGTCTTTGCTCGGGTGTGGTCTATGCGCTCAACCGGCTTGCCGAATCAGGGCATGTCTGCTACCCGAAGGAGGACTTCATAAAATATGCCGCCGAGCTTATGCAGGTTGAGGAGAAGGATGCCTTGTCAGGGCTCTCCCTGGCTGTGAGCGACAGGCTTGCGGGCATCGATGCCGCCCGCCCGGAGCACGGAATAGCCCCGACTCCCGTTGAAATGGTCTACAAGACCCAGCTTTTGACGGCCGAGAAGGAGCTGGCTTTTTTGCTTGACCGGCAGGCATCCCATTCTGCACATAAGGGGAGGGCTATTCTTGCGGTCAATGCCAAAACGTATGTTTCGCTGGGCCCTGAGCAGCATGAGGCTGTGCTGGCTGCCGGACACTATCCGCTCTCGATCATCACAGGCGGCCCTGGCGTGGGAAAGACCACTGTGGTGGGAGACATAGTCAGGCGTGCGAATATGGCTAAACTCAAGGTTTATCTTTCCGCCCCAACCGGCAGGGCGGCAAAGAGACTTGGAGAATCATGCCGCCGCACCGCCATGACAATACACAGAATGCTCAAGTGGGACCCCGAAAAAAGAACCTTCGTCTATAACTCCAAGCGCCCTCTGTCGTGCGATTTGCTTGTTGTGGACGAGGTGTCCATGCTCGACATCCAGCTTGCGCTTTTTCTTTTCAGAGCCGTGGCTCCGGGCACGACGGTGATCCTTGTGGGCGACTCTGACCAGCTTCCCTCGGTCGGGCCTGGTACTGTTCTTACGGATCTGATACTTTCCGGCGCAGCGCATGTCAGCCATCTCTCGAAAATCTACCGTCAGGGCGAGGGCAGCAGAATCGTGTCCAACGCACACGCCGTCAACTCAGGCAGAATGCCCGACCTGTCACCTGTGCCCAAGAGCGCACTCTCAGACTTCTACTGGATCGAGCAAGATAATCCGGAGGAGGTTGTCAAGACAATCACCAACATGGTGCGCGACCGCATACCACAAAGATTCAAGTTCAACCCCATGCGCGACATCCAGGTGCTTACTCCGATGAACCGCGGGAGCTGCGGCACAAAAGCCATGAACGAGCATCTTCAGGCCATCCTCAACCCAGACTCCAAGGGTAAGCCACATTTTTTATTTGGTGACCGGAAGTTCATTTCCGGCGACAGGGTGATGCAGATAAGGAACAACTACGACAAGGGAGTCTTCAACGGCGACATGGGAAGGCTGGTCTTCATTGACCACGGCGAGAAGGTTTTCAAGGTAGCCTTCCAGGATGGCGATCTGGTTGTGTACGACTTTATCGAGGCGGATCAGATCGTGCTGGCCTACGCCATCACCGTCCACAAGTCTCAAGGCAGCGAGTTCCCTGCCGTCATCATGCCCATCCTCACACAGCAGTACATCATGCTGCACAGGAACCTTATATATACCGGCATGACTCGCGCGAAAAAGCTCATGGTGATCATCGGCAGCAAAAAGGCACTCTCCATGGCCGTCAACAATATCCGCCTGGAACCTCGGTTTTCCCTCCTAAAGGCCAGACTCTTGGCACTGAGGGATTCACGTTGATCCGCTCTCGCATCTGGCTGCTGCAAAAATTGTGACATCCACTTGAAATCTCGATAAAGGCTACTAATTTTGTATGGAAGAGCCATTTGTGAGGTGTCATGTGTGCGTGGTTGTGACGCAGGCACTTTTTGCGGGGATGCACCTCCGGTTAGGTCAGGAATCCCGAACTGGCATGTCCACCTTTGCATCGGCGTGGCCTGGCATTTTAAATGGCGTGTCGTGCTGTCACTTGAAGATGTTGGGGCGAGGTAGGATCAGAAACATGGGAATCGAGGCATGAAACTTTCTACAAAATCGAGGTATGGACTGAGGATTCTGGTGCAGATGGTTTTGGACCGGATGGGTGGCACGCGTTTGTCGAAGGGTCATGATATAGCGCGCAAGCAGAATATAACCGACGCATATTTCGAGCAGATAATGATACCGTTGAAGAGGTCTGGTATTGTGGAGACTGTGAGGGGGTGCAACGGCGGTTACGAGCTTGGCAGGGATCCGGAGGAAATAACCGTTTTGGATGTGATAGAGCTATTTGACGGAGACTTTAATTTTTCCACTTGTCTTCGTCGCGGGAAGGAGTGCAGTTCAAAGATGAACTGTCCGACTGCGCCGGTATGGGATCGTCTCGGGGATGTCATGCGTAAGGAGGCGAGGAATATAAGTCTCGGCTCGATAGTCGGGGATTTCCAAGAAAAGTTGTCTGGGGACTATTCAATCTGATGATCTTGCGGTTGGCCCTTTAATTTTCTGTTTTTAACTTGTCATGTATGGAGGTTCGATTATGGGAAACACTGGAGACAGCACCTTATGTTTGCATGCCGGGCAGTCAGCGGATAGTGCAACCGGGGCGAGGGCGGTGCCGATATACCAGACCACCAGCTACGTGTTCAAGTCTTCGGAGCATGCCGCGAGCCTTTTTGCGCTGAAGGAGTTCGGCAACATCTACACGCGCCTGATGAATCCAACCACGGATGTCCTGGAGAAGCGCATGGCGGCTCTGGAGGGTGGCAGCGGAGCCTTGGGGACTGCCAGCGGCATGTCGGCGATATTCCTGGGGATCACCAACATCGCCGCCGCCGGCGACCATATCATAAGCTCGTCGTCTCTCTACGGGGGGACCCAGACCTTGTTCCTGCATACATTGCCGCGCTTCGGGATAGAGGTGACGTTTCTCGACGAATTGACCCCGGAAGGCGTGGCGGGCGCTGTCAAGGGCAACACCAAGCTTGTGTATGCCGAGACGATAGGCAATCCCAAGGGCGACGTGCCGGACATCGCCGGGATAGCCAGGGCTGCGCATGATGCCGGAATTCCCTTTATGATTGACAACACCTTTGCCCCGACCTTGTGCAAGCCCTTCAGTCATGGTGCGGATATCGTGGTGTATTCATGCACGAAATGGATAGGCGGGCACGGCACCAGCATCGGGGGGATGATAGTTGACGGGGGGACTTTCGACTGGTCCTCCGGGCGTTTCCCGGAGTTCACCACTCCTGACCCGAGCTATCACGGGATCGTGTACTGGGATGCTTTGGGGGACGTCCCTGGGGCGGGGAACATCGCGTACATAGTGAAGGCCAGGGTTCAAGGCATGAGGAACATAGGCCCTTGCCCCAGCCCGTTCAACGAGTTTCTGTTGCTTCAGGGAATCGAGACGCTGCCGTTGAGGATGAAAAGGCACTGCGAGAATGCAATGACGCTGGCGAAGCACCTGGAGTCTCACCCTATGGTGGAATGGGTGAACTATCTCGGGCTTGCCGGGCATCCGAGTCGCAAGACTGCGGAGAAGTATTTCGCAGGCGGCTTCGGCTCGGTTTTCGGCTTTGGGATCAAGGGCGGCAGCGCAGTGAAGTTCATCGACTCGGTGAAGCTCGCCAGCCACCTGGCCAACGTGGGGGACGCCAAGACCCTGGTCATAAACCCCTATTCGACGACCCACCAGCAACTTGACGAGGCGGCGAAGCAGGCCGCCGGCGTGACTCCAGGGTTCATAAGGGTGTCTGTCGGGATTGAAACTATCGACGACATCATGGCAGACTTCGACCAGGCGCTCGAAGCTTCAAGGACACCGTGACGGCAAAGAAAAGGCTTTTTAGCCCTTCTTGAATATCCAAAAAAAATGAATCATCGTCTGGAAACACTGAAGCTGAGATTAAACTGCAACTTCAAGGATTTCGAGCTTACCCACGGAAAAGCCAATGAAATAGTATTCACCTCCGACGAAATCGAAAACCTGATTTTACTGAGTTAATGAACCAATTTCAAAACTACCCATGCCCGCGCGTAGTTTTGAGACTGGCTCTTGGCATAATCTTCATGGGCACTGACGTTGGGAGACACCCTGCCCCCATGTGCCGGCGTCGGTGTCGGGGAGGTTGAACTTCTCGGGGAACTTGCCTTCGGCAATGCCGCCGGTGCTGTCCTCGGAAGGGGGCTTGAGCCGCCATTTGCCCTTCCCGAAGACGGGTGTCTTGAACTTGTGCTGGCAGATGTTGCGGGTCTTCTCCTGGTATTCCATGCATGATCTGACGCAGCCTTTCGCGCCGCATACGGCGAA
Source organism: Victivallales bacterium (assembly GCA_016930955.1). Lineage (GTDB taxonomy): Bacteria > Verrucomicrobiota > Lentisphaeria > Victivallales > JAADHT01 > JAFGFR01. Next base: position 8,473 of record JAFGFR010000089.1, read on the forward strand.
ATAGCCGACATGGTCGAGCATCTGCTTGTAATATGGTACGATGCTGTCGGAGGGCAGCTCCTCGCTCGGGATCCACTTGCCTTGGGCGAGTGTGTATGTCATCCTGTATGCGACTTCCTCTGAGACATTGCTTTTCCTGACGTCGAGGTCGAATCCCGGGAGGGCTTTTTTTAGGAAGGGGGATACCTCGTGGTTGAGTCCGTGGTGTGTGAGTGTGCATCTGCCCATGTGCACGTCTCCCCACTCGATCTGGACATCGTCAATTTTGATTCTTATCGGTTCGCGTTCGCCTGGCATGGGGATTGCTCCTCCGGGGCAGTCCTTTGCGCACTTCATGCATCTTTTGCAGAGTGTCCCTGGCTTGACGATGGGGTCCGGCTCGAGCTCGATGTCCGTGAGGATCGTCCCGAGCCTGACCCGCGGGCCCCATTTCTTATGTATGAAGACTTTTGACCATCCGATTTCGCCCAGGCCGCATGCCACGCCTGCTATCCTGACGTTGATGTTGACATCCGGGGCGGGTCTGTCGGGGGATACTGGAGGCTTGCAGCTCTGCCTCTCGGGCACCGCGGGATACACCGGGACAGCCTCGTGCCCGAGGTCTTCGAGCATGCACGCCAGCTCATAGGTGATCAAGGGCCTGAAGAGGGTGTTCAGGCGGTTGTACGAGTAGAATGTGTAGTTTGCCCAGTGCGTGCCCTCGGATATCCCGCGGTACGCGCCTCTGGGGAATGGCGCGGCGACAGTTATCACGGATTTGCATTCCGGGAAGATATTTTTCGGGTGCATCATTTCCGGTGCGTTCTTGAAACGCCCGATGTCGGCGATGCCGATGTCCCCGCCGAGCTCACGGGCGGCCTGCTTGAGTCTTTCCTTCAAATCTTTCATTTTATGCTCCTTGTGAAGGGTCTAGATTACGCGCCTGTAGACATCGAGCCTCCATGGCTTACGTTTCCTGAAGGGCTCGTTGAAGGAATTGGACAACAGCCCCCTTTTTTCCAGGCTTACGACGCATGCCCTTCCGCAGGCGGCGGCGATGCGGTCAATCTCCCCGCCCCTGCCCCGTGGGCTTGTCGCCCCGTTCGGGCAGGACGCACAGACCTTGTTGTCCCTCGCGGAGCCCTCCC